>JBFFMO010000385.1:0-4969 GCA_041554035.1 Allomicrovenator sp.
CGCCCCCTTTCTTGTCGGCTTTCTGATCGTCGCCACATGCCGCAAAAGTCAGGCAGAGGAATGTCCCCATGAGTAAATACTTCACCAGTGATCCTAGGGTTCTTGAAAAACGTAAACAATATGGGCGCTTGGTATCGAATAGAACCCGATAATTCAAGGATTTTTGAGTATTTACCTTCACGCGTGCTATCCTGCCGGTGCGCATGGATAGGCCAAGGATTACTTTGTGGGCGCGAACTTAGCCTTGCGCTTGAATATCAATGTTGGCCTGCCTATAGTATGCGCTTGGCTGTAGGTATATGTAGTGATTGCGTGTTCGCGCAACGTGGAGATCATAGATGTTTTCGAATCGAATTATTTCAAGTTTGGCTGTGGTTACCAGCCTTCTCTTTGTGCTGCTCGCCGGTTGTAGCGATGACGCGGCGACTTCATCGTCATGCGTATTCGATACAGAATGCTCACTTGGGACGGTCTGCAGTGTCGACAAGCTTTGCGTGAAGGCGGCCTGCGATTTCTGCACCGCTGAACAAGTTTGTTTGGTGACGACGGCAAATCCAGAAGGCTCATGCTCGGCGCCTGAATGTGCGTCGGCCGCTGATTGCACCGGCAAGGGTGGCGTCTGTCAGGCTGGACTTTGTACCGATCAACAATGCGTCACCAGCGCAGATTGTGCTTCGGGTCAGGTCTGCAACCTCGCCAACCAATGCATCGCAAGTGATGGAACGTGCGCAACCGCCATCGATTGTCCAACCGGCCAAATCTGCAAAGACGACGCCTGCGTGCCGGGTTGCGAAACCAGCGACCAGTGCGAAGACGGAAAGGTCTGTAACTCGGACGGCGTATGCATCACAGGCTGCCGTGACGTCAGCGAGTGCGGCACCGGACAAGCTTGCACTGACGGAAAGTGTGTTTGCACACCCGGTAGCTGCGGAGATGGCAAATTCTGCGACGAGGCCACGGGATCGTGTGCCGTCGTGAGCTCCTGTGATCAGGTGACCTGTGTTGCTGACACCGTTTGTGACCCATTCACACTCGCATGCGTGGCAAAATGCACCGTGGATTCGTGTCAGCCTGGCCAAGCCTGTAATCAGGCAAGCGGTCAGTGCGAACAGACCAACTGCCCGGGCGAAGATCCGACTCAGTGTGAAGGAAACGCACAACGACCCGTCTGGGACGCACTCCGCTGCTTCTGTGCCGAATGCCTCTCCACCGCTGATTGCAACACTGCAGCTGGCGAAGTCTGCACGGCCAGCGGCTCGTGCTTTGCTTGTCAGCAAGCATGTGACCCTGCAACGCCAGGCGCCTGCGGCGGCGGAACCCCTTATTGTATCAACGAGTGCTGTGTTCAGTGCGTTGGAGCCGCTGATTGTCCTCAAGGTCAGCTTTGCCTCGAAGGCGCCTGTGGCGTGCCACCTAATTGCGCAGTCGACCCTACCGTGTGTCCTTCGGGAACCACCTGCCAGAACGGCAACTGTGCCCCGAACTCCGGCGGAGGAGTCTGCGATCCGACCAATCCTACGGGATGTCCGTCGGGAACATTTTGCGATCCAACGACCCTGACGTGCAGTGGCGGTCTGGGTGGCGGATTTGGATGTGGTCTGTGTAATGCAGACTGCACCTGTGACGGTGGCCTGTCCTGCAACGGCTTCCTCTGCGAAGGCTGTGGCGTCGAGGTTTTCGGTATTCCAGTGGGTGGCCCAGCATGCCCGAACGGCCAGTCTTGCCTCCCCCTCGAAGCTCTCGGAATCGGAAATATCTGTTTCTGAGTTCAGCCCACGAACGGCCGATTCCTCGGCCGTTCAGCCTCCCACCCCGTCTGTGGCATGGCCCCCAGAAGAACTAAAATTGGCCTCGTTTCGGATACCCACGGTTGGTTGGATCCGTTCTTGTTAGAGGCCTTCAAGGACTCCGACCTGATCGTTCATGCTGGTGATATCGGCGCGATGGACGTGATCGACCAACTCGAAACGGTGGCCCCGGTTGCCGTTGTGCGTGGAAATATCGACGGGGGAGACCTGCGTTTTTTTCCGCTCGAGCGCGTGGACGAAGTGGGGGGACGCCGCATCGCGGTGCTTCATATCGCAGGCAACCCCAAGCGGCCCAATAAGACAGCCTTGGAATTTATTCGCCGAGAATCCCCAGACGTGATTGTGGTGGGCCACAGCCATGTTCCGGTGGTCGGTAGAGTGGAGGGGAGTCTTTGGATCAACCCTGGTGCTGCAGGGAAGAGTGGTTTTCATGACCTGCGCTTTGCAGCGATTTTATGGATCGAACCCGATGGGACGATCTCGATGGATCGCGTTTTTCTTGGCGGACGCGCAGGCTCCTGACCGGGCAAAGAAGCGTTCGGGTCGACGTGGTCTTGCGGCTTGGTTATGATGCCCGCGATGCGTTTCCTTCCCACAACGCCCGCGTGGCAGTTTGCGCGGCGGCTTCTGACCTTCACCATTCGCGTGGTGAGGAAGTTTTTTGGCAACAAGGGCCTACTTCTTGCCGGAGCCGTGGGCTACAACACGCTGCTTTCGTTCATTCCACTGCTTGCTGTAACGCTTTACGTTCTCAGCCGTTTTGTGGACCCACTGCCTATGTTGGCGGTGGTTTCGGCGGAAATCGATCTTGCGATTCCGGGAAATACGTTGGAGCTCACCGAGGCTCTTCGGTCGTTCCTGCAGGCCGCAGACGTGATCGGCCCGATCGGCATCATCGTGCTGCTTTTCTTTTCATCGCTGGCGTTTCGTATGTTGGAGGACGCCATGTCGGTCATCTTTCAACACCATACATCCGAGGCGCCGCGACACCCGTTTATCTCGGCGATGATTCCGTTTGCCTACGTTTCTGTGATCAGCCTCGGCATTTTTGTGCTGACTGTGTTGACGACGACTCTGGAAGCCGCTTCCACGCATTTCGCATTTGCTGAGGTCGCGACGGACGGCGCCGTCGCCTGGTTGCTGCGTATCGCGAATTTTGCCGGGTTCACGATCCTCTTTGCTTCGTTCTACCGCGTCATGCCGGTGTCCCGCGTCAGGTATTCACTGGCGATGATTGGTGGGGTTGTGGCGGCGGGATTGTGGGAGATCGTGCGCAGCATATTGGTCTATTATTTTGCCAACATCTCGATGGTCGGCGTGGTCTACGGATCGTTGACCACCGTGATCATTGTCCTCTTATCGCTGGAGATCGCGGCTGTGATCGTACTTCTGGGAGCACAGGTGATTGCCGAAATCGAGATCAGCGCTGAGGCCGATATTCCCTGGTATCTGGAACCACAAAGGGTGATTCACGTCGTCCACCATGTGCCCTCAGAGGACCAAGCCGCCTGAGTTCAAACGTCTTCTTTGACACGGGCACCTCTTTCGTCTTTTATGAATAAAACAAAGTCCTTTTCTTTTTGACCTATTTGGAGGTGAACCGTGCGCAATTGGCCGGTCCTCGCGATGTATTTTTTGTCCCTCGGTTCAATCTTGACTGCCTGTGGGAGTGATTCCAGCGGCCCCACGCTCCAGTCGAACAACACGTTTGTGAACAACGAGACCGAGCTCAAGGGCGACGGGGAATCGTGTCAGACGCCGGATGAGTGTTTTGGTGGCAACTGTATTATCGGTCGATGCACATCGGCAACGTGCTCCGACGGCTCTCAAAACGGTGACGAATCAGATGTGGATTGCGGTGCCATCGGATGTGCTCGATGCGTCGTAGGCAAGAACTGCGGCGAGGATCTGGACTGCACCTCGGGCATCTGCAACGACAACATATGTCGGGACAAGAATTGCGGTGACAGCATCAAGAATGGTCTGGAAACCGACGTGGATTGCGGATTCCTTTGCGGGCCCTGCGCGGACACAAAGGGATGCAATGAGGACACGGACTGCATCTCGAACGTATGCACGAGTGATGTTTGTGCCGTTCCAACTTGCAACGACACCAATAAAAACGGAACCGAGACCGATGTAGATTGCGGCGGACCATGTGACCCATGTGGAGTCGGCGCTGCGTGTGCGGTTGCTGGGGATTGCGCCACAGGCGTTTGCCTCATGGAGTCGTGTCAGGCCGCGACGTGCACCGATTCGGTCAAGAACGGTTCGGAGACTGCCGCAGATTGTGGTGGACGCGATTGTGCTCCGTGTGTCGCGGGCGAAGCCTGTTTGGCAGCAGCAGATTGCGAAACCGGCGTGTGTGACGCCGTAACCAAAACCTGTTCAGCGGCTTCGTGTACCGATCGCAAACTCAACGGAACAGAAACGGATGCGGATTGTGGGGGCTCTTGTCCGCCATGTGCGCCTTCCAAGCGATGCGACGTGGGCACCGACTGTGTCAGTGGGCTTTGTGGTGCGACGAAGACCTGCACGACACCAAGCTGCATCGATGGCGTCGAGAACGGCGATGAGACCGGAGTTGATTGCGGCGCTCGTTGCGGCGGCTGTGCCGACGGCGACGATTGCGTTGTTTCCGGAGACTGCCTCAGCCTTGTCTGTGGCGCGATGGTCTGTCAGGCCGGCCAATGCTCGGACATGGCAAAGAATGGCAATGAAACGGACGTGGATTGCGGCAACAACTGCAATAAGTGCGCGGATAATAAGATATGCGCCGCCGACACGGATTGCCTGAGCAACAGTTGTCGAAATCTGCGCTGTGCGCCGCCCACCTGCACCGACACCAAATTGAACGGGTCGGAATCGGATATCGATTGTGGCGGCTCATGTTCCACCAAATGCGGAACGGCCAAGGCCTGTAATTTTGGTGCCGATTGTGAATCCAAAGTTTGCGGCCCCAATGGAACATGCCTTGCTGCGACGTGCCAAGATCAGGTGCAGAACGCCAACGAAACCGACGTGGATTGCGGCGGCCAGACGTGTTCGAAATGTGCCCTTGCAGACACCTGCAGTGGCAATCTCGATTGTGCGAGCAATATTTGTGGCGGTGGATTGGCCGGGCCTATTTGTGCCGAGTGCGCTGAGAACCAGAAGCAGAC
>JBFFMO010000386.1:0-4967 GCA_041554035.1 Allomicrovenator sp.
ACCGTCGAGGAACTCGGCGGCGGTCGCACACATACCAAAGGGACTGGCGTTTCGCATTTCCTTTGGAATGACGACCGTGAGGCGATTCTTGAGCTGCGCAAGCTGCTCAGCTACTTGCCATCCAACAACAAAGAAAAGCCACCACGCATCGAGAGCCGCGACAACGTCGACCGCATGGACACTGAGTTTCATAAGGTCGTCCCTGCGGACCCAAGAAAACCCTACGACGTGCGCAAGCTCATCGATCTGGTCGTGGATCAGGAATCGTTTTTTGAAGTGCAGGACCAGTGGGCACAAAACATCGTGATCGGCTTTGCCCGACTTGATGGCAACGTGGTCGGCATCGTCGCCAATCAGCCCTTCTTTTTGGCAGGTGTTCTGGATATCGATTCAAGCCGTAAGGCTGCGCGATTCATCCGTACATGCAATGCATTCAACATCCCGCTCGTGACCCTCGTCGACGTGCCAGGATTCCTTCCTGGTCTTCACCAGGAGCGCGGCGCCGTCATCGATCACGGTGCCAAATTGCTTTATGCCTACTGCGAAGCCACGGTTCCAAAACTCTCTGTGATTGTGCGCAAGGCCTACGGCGGCGCGTACATCGTGATGAGCTCAAAACATGTGGGTGGTGACATCAACCTGGCATGGCCATCCGCTGAAATCGCTGTGATGGGAGCCGCCGGGGCGGTCGAAGTTCTGAACCACCGCGAGATTAAAGCGGCGGACGACCCAGCGGCCAAGACTGAAGAACTCAAACAAGTCTATGAAGACAAGTTCCTCAACCCCAATGTGGCCGCCTCACGCGGTTACCTCGACGCCGTGATCGAGCCCCACGAAACCCGTCATAAACTGATTCGCTTCTTGAAAGTGCTTCAGAACAAAGACGAGGAAATGCCGTGGAAGCGAAACGGGAACATGCCGACCTGATGTTGGCTCCAGACTTCTGAAACTAAAACGCGACCAATCGGTCGCGTTTTTTTTGGCCATCGCCGGCGTCAGTAACCGCGGCCCCTTTCCGCTCCAAACAGCGAAGATACGATTTGGGTCGTCGGCTGCCTGCCTTTATCCGACTTGGATAGAGGATGTGGCATGGGCACCAATCCCGTCAGGTATACAATGGCTCGGGCAAAAAAAAGCGCCTCCCGAATAAGGGAGACGCCAAATCCAACCCATCGAGCAGGTTGCTAGTTGCAGGTTTCCGTTGGAGCGATGCCAAATCCACTCGTGTCGCCGTTGGCCAACGAGGTGAAATAGTCGGTCACAAGGAATGCCCCAACGCCGTCATAGGGCGTGAAGTTGCAGCGTGAAAGCGTCTGGTCTTTCCAGATTTCGGTGGCAGGACGTGTGTTGGTTTGTCCAAACGCGTCCACCACGGCATCCGTGGCGCCTTCAAACGTTCCGTTGGTGTTGATGTCCCGGAAGAGCACCAAACGGTCATCACCGTTGAAATTGGCGACGGTTGGCATGGCCACATCACAATTACTCACGATCCCCGGAAGGGGGTCGGTCGTGCTGGTGGCTTTTGACCGACAGAAAGTCGCGACGTCTCCCGCAGGAACCACGGTCGACAGGCCAGCAGATGCTGAACAGGTCGTTGCCGCGTTGCTCACCAGGCAAATGCCGTAGTCGGCCAAATCAATCGGCGCGCCGGAGCAGTTGAAGATCTCGAACGCCTTATTATTGGAGCCGCTGCCTTCGATGATTTCGCTGATGATCAGACAATTTGCCGAAGGCTCAATCACGTTGATCGCGGCTGTGGCGGTCGACGTCAATGTCGCAGAAATCGAAGCCATACCGCCTGTCGCTGGTGCTGTGACCATGAAGTCCGCCGAAATCGCGCCTTCAGGAACGGTCACGGTTGCCGGAGCGATAAGCCCGCCCGTGGTCCCCAGAGTCACGACGACGCCGCCAGTGCCCGCTGGCACGCTCAACGAGACACGCACGACGCCTGTTTGGTTGATCACGATATCGGACGATACCGGCACCACCGAAGCCACGTCTCGTGGAGTCATGTTGTCGTAAACGGTGACGTTGGCGGTGAACATGTCTGCGTCAAGGGTCGCCGTAACGGTACCTGCGCCCACCAGAAGCCCTGTCAGCGGCACAGACGCACCGGACTGGCCATTTGGAATGGTGACAGTTGCGGGTCCCGTGACCTCACCGGTGTAGGTCAACGACACGTCGGTGGGAGTCAACGCACCACCCGAGAGCTTGATCTCAAGTGCTGGCGTGGATGAACCCATCGCCCCAGCCTCGACAAACACCTGTGAAGGCGCCAGAGAAACCAGACTCGGAGGTCCACTCAGGATGTCGTTCGCGTCGCGTGGCTCGATCTTGGTGTTCGAAAACCCAAAATGCAGAATTCCGGTGACGCTTGAGTACATCTCCCCAACGGCCGGACGTGCTGGAACGGCATATAAAATATCGTCCACTCGCAGACCGTCGACCGCGAATTCTTGGAAGTCGGATGGAGCATCTGGATTGGCACTCGTGACGGTCACGTCACGAACCCGAATCAAGATTCCCTGCAAGGTCTCGGCCTTGGCCCCGCCCACTAGAACTTCGCTCACCATCACATCAATGGGGTCAGGAATCGTCACGCCGGTGCCTGTTTCTTGAATGCTCGCCAGCGTATCCATCTGGACTGCGCCACCAAACTCAGACACGTTTCCGACGATCGTAACCACACTTCCGACTGCGGGCGCATTCATCACCGCACCGTTGCCTGCGTAAACTTGAAGTCCGCTGTTATCAACGCCGGTGAAAGGCGTCGAACCTGGATTCACCTGCACAAAGAACGTCGTGCCGGTCGCAGCTGTGACGAGCGCATCGGTAATCTGCACCAGGGAACCCACAGCATTGGCTCCACTGCGGATTTGGTAGATGGTCGTCGGGCAATAAAGTGCGGTGCTGTTGTCGAAACCAAGGCAGGAGTCGCACGCGTCCCCGATATCATCGTTGTCTTCATCCGCCTGGTCGGCGTTTGGAACGGTCGGGCAATTATCGAGCAAGTTGGACACACCGTCGCTGTCGCGGTCGTCTGGATTGTACATCGCACACGTCGCTCCTTCAGTGAGAGGGCACACGTCACATTCGTCACCATCGGTGTCGGCATCGAAATCCGCCTGTCCCGACATGTCGAGAGGTCGGACAGGGTTGAACTGTGCTGGGCAGATGTCGTCGACATCATTGATGCCGTCTCCGTCGCCGTCTGCCGGTGAGGTCAAGCCATCGTACTCGTCAGGACGCATCGGAATGCAGCTGGGCTCAGACGGTGGTGTTCCACAGAAGAACGGCCCATAGGCGGTCTGAGGAAGCGCACCACTGATCTCGGCGATCGTTTTTCCGGAGTCACGCTTGGCACAAACACGGCGGTCTTGCTGACAAATCGAGAGGGTCTCGCACTGGTCGAGCTCGGCTGCTGGCACCAAAGCCTCAATGAGATTGGCGTCGCCGACCAAGGGTCGACCGCCGCGCAACACCAACGCCGTTTGAGTCGTGTCTGCTTCGATGACGGCTCGGTATCCCGATCGTCCAACCCGGGCAAAAAGCGCCAAGTCAGCCACCATACCGGGGCGAATCGAACCAATCTGGTCGTCGGCTCCCATCGCAATCGCGCCATTGATCGTCGCCATCTCAAAGAGATCACGGTCCGAAAGCAGGCCACCGTACTGGTTACGATTCAGGCCATCTGCACACTTGAGTTCGCGCAACATCGTGGCGGAGCCGCTTGGCGACCAGTCCGTTCCCATCGCGATCGTCACACCGAATCGTCGGAAAAGAGGAATTCGAGCCGTCATGCCGTAGAGACTGATATTGGAACGAGGCGACCAAATCAGCTTCGCACCGTTGGCGGCGATGTCGGCAATATCGTCAGCGTTCAAGCCGATGCCGTGCACGATCGAGGTGTTGGCTTCGATCAAATCTTTGCCGCTTCCACCCGAAAGACACAGGTATTCGTTGCGCGCCTCAGCGTCCACACCCTCAGAAACGTGCGGCATGTAGATGCCTGAGTCCAACGAGGAAACCGGGGCGATCGAAGGATAAGCACAACCGGTCGAGATCAGGCTGCCATCGCTGTCACCAAGGGGGAACGTGTCGTACTCGACGTCCACGCCGCTCAGCCCTTCGAGGCTCGACGCCCGATCAAGGTTTCGCACGAAACCACTGGTCGCGCCGCTGCCTGCCATACTCGTTGTACCGGTAAGCATGTTGCGCAATTCAACAAAGAGCAGCGCTTCCGTGCTGTTATTGGAAGGCGACGAGATCTTGGTATGACCGCGAATTCCCTTCCTCCAATCATGACGATGGTCGTAACGCTCATCGGTGGGCGAAGGGGTCAGGGTTGAGAACGTGATGTGCTCATGAGCGTTGATGAGGCCGGGCGACAACACCGCGTCGGCGCATGAAATCTTTGCCGCCGCTGCGGCTGCCGGAACGTCTGCGCAATCGCAACCCGTGCAGGTGATCGTGCCCGCATCATCCACAAGGACGTAGCCGTTTTCATAGATCTTGTCGTGAGCCAGCACTTCGCCCACGTGCAACAAAATACCGGATGCGCCGGGCGTTGCGTCGCAAAGACCCGAGGCTGCCGCAGGCACCGCGGTGGCGCAGACCTCTCGAGGATCGACAATGACATCCATGTCGGATTCCGCATCCGTTCCCATGTCGGGCTGCCCGTCGTCGGTTCCGACATCGATTGTCGAATCCGACTGGGCATCAGAGCCTGTGTCCGCGCCGGGATCGTTATTCGAAGGGTCATCATCGGAACATGCCGTGAAGGCAAGAACCAATAGCGTAAAGATCCACAAAAATCGTTTGGACATTTTGTCTCCATCAAGTGTCGACGTCCTTGTACTCGAAAACTCAAACGAGTTCAGCGACAAGTTCGTGACGAAACGTTGACAGAAATTGCGCACGATTGCTAGGTGGTGCCGCGTCCCTTGGCCTGCTCAAGCACGACACTG
>JBFFMO010000387.1:0-4955 GCA_041554035.1 Allomicrovenator sp.
ATGGTCGAGCATTGCCAAGAACTCTCGTTTTGCCGCGGTTGCGCTTGGAATTCCCCCGTCTTTCACAACGACGAAGCGGCCTCCTGGGCGGAGCACCCGTTTGATTTCGTTGAGTCCTGCTGATTTGTCCTGCCAGTGGTCGAAGGAGTCGAACGCAAAGACAAGATCGGCGAAATCATCCGCCAACGGGAGCTGCTCGGCGGGTGCTCGGTGGAATTCGATCCGACGGCCATTCGGGTCTGTTGTGGCACGCTCTCTAGCAATCTCGAGCATTCGGGGGATCGGATCGATTCCGACAAGTCGGCCTTGCGGCACACGAGGTGAGATCCGCCGCAATGCCGAGCCGGTTCCACATCCAACATCCACGACTACAGCGTCCGGTTGAACCTCAATCGCGTCCACTGCGAGTCGATTGGTGGCGTACTCGCCATAGTTCTCGGCGTACCACTCCGCGGTCTCTGCGTTCCATTCGTGCATCATAGGGCCTGTTCATGGGTTGAATCGCTGCCAATCACGCAAATAGTAGGTCAGAATGGTCGGTGCCATCAGGCGACTGGCTTTGACGTCGTCGACTTCGACATCGGGTGAAAAAACGAGCGCAGCTTCAAAAACGTCAAGGGTCAGGAAATGCGCGGGTTTGTCGAAAGCCCAGGAGGCTGGGTTGGTGGGAATCGTGGTGGCGAGGTTGAAGCCCCAGTCCCCAAATGACGGAACCCAAACGTGGTAGGGAATCACCGCTCCGTCAGGACACCCGGTCGCGCAAAAGCCTTCTTGGATGCTTTTATTGATGCTCCAAAAAGCGTGGGGCGAAAAATAAGGCGAAGTGCTTTGTGTGACGACGACCCCGCCATGGGTGAGTCGTTGTCGTAATAAGCGATAGAATTCGACTGAGTACAGCTTGGCGAGCCCTTCGTTGTTTGGGTCGGGAAGGTCAACGAGCACGACGTCGAAGGGTTCACGATTTTCGCTCAAATAGCGCATCGCGTCTTCATTCAGGACCTTGACGCGCTTGTCGTCGAGCGAGCCGCCGTTCAACTTACGAAGCGCCAAATGTGTGCGCCCAAGCTCCGTCATTCGAGGGTCGAGGTCGACCAGCACGACTTCCTCGACGCTTGGGAATTTCAGGACCTCACGCACTGCTAGGCCGTCACCGCCACCCAGAATGGCAATCCGTTTCGGGTGAGGATGGGCGTAGAGCGCAGGGTGAACCAGCGCCTCGTGATAACGATGTTCATCGATGCTCGAAAACTGGATATTGCCGTTGATAAAAAGGCGTAAATCGTCCTTCCAGGAAGTCATCACCAGGTTCTGGTAGGGCGTGTGTTCTTTGTAGACGACCGGGTCTACAAAAAGGCGCCGGTCCAGATAATCCTCGTAAAGATTCGACGTGGCCAGCAGGGCAATCAGACCCACGCCAACCGCAGCAGACGCAGCGAGCAGCCGATTGGGGTGTTTGAGTTCCTTGCGAAGAAACACAACACCGACGACCGCGACTCCGACGTTCATCAGCCCGATGAGTGCGCTTGAGTTGAGCAACCCAAGCTGGGGAAGCAAGACCAGCGGGAAGATCAAAGACCCACCCAGCGCCCCCACGTAATCCCAACTCAAGACATTGGCCAACGCGACCCGCAATTCTTCGTATTGGCGAAGGTGCCGGGTCAGCAACGGAATTTCGAGGCCAACCAAAACACCGATCGCGAAGGTCCATGCCCAGATGGCGTATTGGACCCAGGGGAAGAACACAAAGACGCCAAAGAGCACGCTGGCGGATATTCCACCAAGGATCGCGACGCCGATTTCAACCCACATGAAGCGATCGAGCAGGTCATTTTCGATGAATTTCGAAAGGTAGGAACCCACGCCCATCGCGCTCATGTAGAGCCCGATGATCACGCTGAATTGGAAGACGCTGTTCCCGAGCAGATAACTCGAGAGCGTCCCAACGATCAGTTCGTACGTGATGCTGCAGAGCGCCACGATCAGAATGGAGCCGAGCAACACCTTCACGGAGCGACGATTGACCCCAGCGGGGCCCGATTGAGGTTCAGACATGTTGGGTTATTTGCCGGAACCGAATCCGCCCCCCATGGGCCGTCGGGTGCCAGACGAGCCCGAGCGGACGCTGCGACCAAAGCTCGATGATCGGTGATAACCAGACTTCTGCCAGACGGCGGAGCTGGGCGCGCGATAATAGCCCCCGCCATAATGTCGGCGTTGAGAGGTGAGCATATGCATCATCATCACCGACGTAAAAAGTCCAGGCGAGTGTCGGCGGTAATAACGATGGGACGTGTCCTGCGCGACGACGTTTTGGGTCTCCTTTTCGGCGTCGAGTCGAAACACGACGGTATCCTTGGGTTGAATTCCCGTCGTCGGGTCGAGGTCTTTGTAACCGATCACCGTGCCTTGTTCGTCCATCAGGACCTTGATCGGCTCCTTGCCCGTGTAGATATCGGACTTGTTCACACGCGCCTCGAACACTTTCAAATCGTCGGACCCCGTCCCCGCGTACTTGGCGTACGCTTCGGTAAGTGCCTCCAAATCAACATCATTTCCGGCTTTACTGCTGCCCGAGAACGCGGCCACCAGCGCGATCACAGAAGCCACGGCGATGAAGCCCCCAAATACCACCAGCCACAAAGTGCTGTTTTTCATTCAAATCCTAGAATTTCTGCGGGCGATCACTGCCCCGCACGACGTTGACGCTTAAAAGCTTCTGACACACAGTAGGGCCCGCTTCGGTTGAATCAACTCTAGGATGGAATGAGTGACGACGAATCACGCCGAAAAGAGATAGTTCGGCGAACATTTCTGGGGCTTGAGGAAGACCTCGACGACCTGCGCGATGAGTTGGGCCGCCAGTTCGAGGACTACGAGACTCGTCTCGAGAGACTCACGGGCGCATTGCCGCCATGGCTGGAGATGCATCCGGCCAGCCTACGCACGCTTTTTTCGTTCGAGTTTGCCGAGGGCGCAGCGCGTCTTGGGCCCCGTGCAGTGGCGATGTCAGCGGCGCACGTTGAAAAATCGATCCTTGAGTTACGCGAAGTCGAAGACAAAGAAACGCTGGATGAGGCGCGCGAAGAGGTGATCGCTCTCTTGGGCGATCTTGAGTCAACGGCGCGGGAATGCGCTCTGGATGCCGATTCTCAATTGGGCGAATTGCTCGATTCGATTTTGATCGAACTCGAAGACCAGCGCGAGGCTGACGAGTCCACCCTCCGAGAACTGGTGACATCGGGAGACCTCGAGAAAGGTCGCCAGGCGCGAAAAGAAATCGCCGAATTATGGGAAGAACAACGCAATCGGGCGCGTGAACTCAAGGCGGCTTGGGAACCCATCGAGGCCCTCGTTTTTGAAGGCGTTGACCTCACGGTCAGCGGCATCGAGGAGCTTCGTTCGTTGCTTCACCGCACGGTCGAAGGGTTGGGCGGTACGCCCACAGACCGCATAGGCATCGCTCTTGCCGACGACGTCGCACGGGTGACCTTGCAGCTGCAGCCCGAAGTCGCCACTGAAGAATGGGAGCGCGATGAAGAGTCCGACGACGGCGGCCCAGCACAAGTTGAGCTTCCCATGTGGGGGGCCACAGATCCCGGCGACGTTGGACCCACAGACAAGATCGATTTGAGCTCGCTGGTTGCGACGGATTCCACTGAGGTTTCGAAACCAGCCGAGCTCGAAGAGATTTTAAGTGCCGAATCCTCCGAACTCAGTGAATCCTCGGACACGGCCGAATCACCGGACCAAGAACAGGATTTGGCCGACAACGAGTCGGAGCCAGAGGATGAATCCGAGCCCGACGTATCGGAGTCTGAACCCGACGATTCGCCGGATATCGCTGAGCCAGAGGATTTGGCCGACAACGAGTCGGAGCCTGAGGAAGAATCATCAGCTACGTCCGAGCTCAATGACGATCTGGCCGACAACGAGTCGGAGCCGCTTCTAGACCATGAAACGCTGGACACCGTTGAGTCCGAGCGAGTGCCCCCGCTTGCGGCTGCGCCCGCCTCGGAGTCCAGCGAATTGGCGATGGCGGCTGATTTTCAGACCGAAGAAACCCATGGCCATGCCATGCGAGTGGTCGAGGAATGGCGCCCGGTTGCCCTTGTGGAGCGCGCACTGGTGCTCTTGCCCTTGGTTCTTTTTGTCGCTGTGGTGTCCGTTTCGGCCATCCCACGCCTAAGCGGCGTGGAACCCGCGTTTGATATCTACGTGGATTTTCCATGGGTCTTCCCGTGGGCTTTCATGAGCGTCGCAACGCTGACTTTCATTCTTCTGGTCGTGCGGCATTGGCGTATGCGTTGGAATGGAGGGCCAGAGCTTGTGCAGTGGAACGAGAACGAGCAGGAAGTCGAGGTGGTGGTGGACCGGCAGGGCGTGCGTGTCGGTGAGGTCAGATACCCTCGCAAACAGCTTTCGGCCCATGTGTATCGCTGGGAGTCCAAACCTGATGGGACCTTTGGTTGGGCGATTCGCCTTGAGCCTCGAACCAGCGCTGCGGTGACGATGGTGGCTCCGGAACGCAATTACACGCGCTGGGATCAATCGGATCTAAGAATTGAAGAAGTCGACCCATCGAGTTGGCAAACCACGCAAACCGTCGTGGACGGACTTCGCGCACGCCTAGGTATTTCATGAATGAGATCGCAGATTTTAAGTCGACCGACGGCCAAGTCGTCGAGGTCTCGGGCTTTGAGATCATCGTCGATTGTGGAGACTTGAAACCAACGATCGGGAATCAAGTAGGCGTTGCAGCTGATCGCTTCCGCATCATTGGTTATGACGGCCAACGCCGTGTCACCGCGCAATCGCTTGGGGTTCATCATGCGAAGGTTGGGGATGCGATCCAATTGATCGCTGTGCCGGCGATGTTCCCGTTTCCCGCACCCCACGCCGAACTCGCCACGCTCAAATGGGTTGAGTCCGGTGTGCCTGTGACTCCGCGTCATCCA
>JBFFMO010000388.1:0-4955 GCA_041554035.1 Allomicrovenator sp.
CCACGGAGTGGCCGGGCGACTGGAAGGTCCGGGTCTTCCGCAGCATCGTCGATGGCGGAGAGCATCTCGCCATCGTTTGTGGTGAGCCGACACCCGAAGAGCCAGTGTTGGTTCGCGTGCAACATCGCGCCGACACCTTTGACGTGTTTGCCAAAAAACGCAGCGATTCGATGGGCTCACTCTCCGGAGCGATGAAAGCCATTTCCGAGGCCGGCGTCGGTGTGATCGTGTACCTCGATCGAGCCGTTCGTACAGGGATCGAGATGGTTGAGCATAATTTAGGACAGGTTTCCGAGACGACACAGGACGTCAATAAGCCACGTGCAGCGATCCGAGACCTCGGTATTGGCGCGCAGATATTGGTCGACAGTGGTGTTGGAAAGATGCGCATTTTGACCAATCGACCCCGAACGCTCGTCGGTACCGACGCGTATGGACTCGAAGTGGTTGAACAGGTGCCAATCCCCGAAGTGTAATTACAGGTCTGGTGTCGAACATGGAGTCGATCATGGGTGTTCAAGTATTCGAAGGCGTTTTTCGCGCCGATGGAAAGCGATTCGGAATCGTCGCGAGCCGTTGGAACTCTTTTTTCGCCGACCGTTTGGTCGAGGGTGCCGTGGACGCGTTGGTTCGTCATGGCGCCAAGGCTGAAGATATCAGCGTGGCAAAATGCCCCGGTGCTTTCGAGATCCCTTTGGTCGCGGCCAGAATGGCGAAATCGAAAAAATACGACGCGATCATTTGTCTGGGCGTGTTGATTCGCGGCTCGACGCCGCATTTCGACTACATCTCAGCCGAAGCCACCAAAGGTGTTGCGGCGGTCGGGATGGACGAGAGCATCCCTGTATCTTACGGAATCATCACGGTCGAATCGCTTGAACAAGCGATCGAGCGAAGTGGCTCCAAAGCTGGGAATAAAGGCGCGGAAGCTGCCATGGCAGCCATCGAGATGGCCAGCCTCTACGAGGCGCTTGACGCATGAAAATCAACGATGAATTTGCGGTGGCGCGGCAGGCTGCGTTGCTCGTCCTTTGCGCGCTCGACATCACCGACGGTGACGTTGAACAAGCACTTCAGGATTATCCGTCGAGCATCGCCGACCAAGAGACTCTGGCAGAACATGCTGGGCAGGTTCGCGCTCAGTGGACGGAAGTGGCACGCCGCGTCCGCGGGGTTCACGCGCATCTCGAAGAATTGAACGACGAGATCCGCACTGTGAGTCCGCGATGGAAAATCGAGCGGATGGCCCCCGTAGACCGCACGATTCTTCGTCTGGGCATCTGGGAATTGCTCCATGGCAAGATTCAGCCTTTTCTGGTCATCAACGCCTGCGTGGAACTCGCCAAACTCTACGGCGAGAAAGGCACCCCGGCGTTTGTGAACGGGCTGCTCGATCAGACCTGCCAGAATCATAAGATTGCGATCAAATGAGACGTCTGGCGCTCGTTCTGGTGATGGGACTGATGTTGTCGGGCTGCAAAGTGTCCGGGCAGACGCCTCGTCATCATAAGGCCAAAGCCCCCGATGCGAGCGGGCGGAAGCTGGTCGTGGTCGATGCCAGCGGAAATACGCTGGGCAAGCTTCGCCTGCGGAAAGACCGCATACGGGTGTACAGCCCCGACATGACGTCATTCGGGATGATTGCCCATGACGAAACCGGGATTGGGTTTACGCCCTACGGTCAAACCACCACACAATATCTAAAATCCGACCCCCACGGAATCTGGGAATCTGCGGAATCACTTCGGATCGAACCCGTCGATCGCGGCTGGGCGGTCTTTGGAGCCGACGCGGCTCTGGTTGGCTACGTTGAGTTTTCAGGGACCTGGACGTTTCGCAGTGGTTATGACGACAGCCCTCAATGGGTCATGAAGGGACGAGCTGTCCTGGCGGGTGCAAAAATCATGTGCACCGGGTTGTCAGGGGAGATCGAGCCAGAGTTGACGCTGGATCTATGCATCGACGGATTGCCTCTCGAAAGCCGCGCCCTTCTTGGCGCGTGGCTGAAAGACCAGGAAACGGCCCGCGCGACTACGGCGAAATAGGCCGCAGCAATGGTGCAGGAAGGCTGTCTTGTCGGCCCTCAAACGGTTCGTAACTGACGCGATCAAGCACAAAAAAAGTATGGGGGATCGGGTTCTTTTCGTCGGCGTCCACGTCTTCGCGAGACACCACGCGCCATTGGTCCAAGTCGAACGCTGGAAACAGAGTATCGCCCTCGGGGCGAGCGTGGACCACGGTTAAGTAGAATCGATCTGCACGGTCAAAAAGCGCCTCGTAAATAGACGCACCGCCCAAAATCATGATCTCTTCGGCCTCGCCTGCGCAGGTCAATGCGGCATCGATCGTATGCACAACATCACAGGGCGCGTCGAACGACGTGTCGCGAGTGACCACGATATTTTGTCGCGAAGGAAGCGGTTTGCCCAGGGATTCGTAGGTTCGACGTCCCATCACACATGGCTTGTGGATCGTGGTTTTTTTGAACCAACGAAGATCCGAAGGAAGTCGCCAAGGCAGGTCGCCGTCTTTGCCGATCACATAGTTTTCTGCGATCGCCGCGATAAAGGAGATTTTCATACGGCAATCGGGGCTTTGATGGACGGGTGAGACTCGTATCCTACGATTTTTATGTCGTCATAGGTGAAATCTTCCAGCGTGGTGATGTCGGGATTGAGCTCAAGGCGCGGAAGTTCAAATGCTGAGCGCGACAGCTGAAGCTGCACCTGTTCAAAATGGTTGGAGTAAATATGCGCATCACCAAAGGTGTGCACAAAATCCCCGACCTTCAGCCCTGTGACTTGCGCGATCATATGCGTGAGCAGCGCGTAGCTGGCGATGTTGAAGGGCACGCCCAGGAAGATATCAGCGCTTCGTTGGTAGAGCTGACACGAGAGTCGGCCGTCGGCGACGTAAAACTGAAAGAGAGCATGACAGGGAGGAAGCGCCATATTTTCGATTTCGGCGACATTCCACGCGCTGACAATGTGTCGGCGCGAGTCAGGATTATTCTTGATGCCTTCCACTAATCTGGAGATCTGGTCGATATGTCGACCATCGGGTGTTGGCCAAGAACGCCATTGCACGCCGTAAACAGGGCCAAGGTTGCCGTCTTCGTCGGCCCATTCATCCCAGATTTTGACGCCGTTTTCTTTCAGATAGGCAATATTTTGGTCGCCCCTCAGGAACCAGAGCAGCTCGTGGATGATGGACCGGAAATGAAGTTTCTTGGTCGTGACCGCAGGAAAGCCATCTTCCAGGTTGAAGCGCATCTGGTAGCCGAACACACTTTTTGTCCCGGTGCCGGTGCGGTCTCCCTTAAGTACACCGTGCTCAAGGACGTGGTTCAGCAAGTCGTGGTATTGTCTCATCGCCCATCCGTGGCAGGTATTGGAAGGTATGAATCCCGATTTGAAACGGCGTCAGCTTAGGCTTTTGCGTTGCCTTGTGGCAACACTGCTCGCGAGCGTTCTGAGCGTTCCCGCGTGGGCCGAGACACCCGTCGAAGATGGCTACTCCGTAACGACCGAGGCGCAAGCCGACCCCGTGCCTGTGGCCCAAGCGGCATCGGAGGTGACCCGCGAGGATCTGGACCTGAGGTTGCCTAGATCGGCGCCAGATGCCCTTCGTTACGAACCGGGGGTGTTCGTCCAGCAAACCGCACATGGGCAGGGCTCTGCGTATCTGAGGGGGCTTACAGGGCAACAGACCGTCATGCTTTTTGACGACGTTCGCATGAATAATAGCCTCTATCGCCAAGGCCCTAACCAATACTTTTTTACGATCGACTCGTTGACCCTGGACCGCATCGAGGTGATCCGCGGGAGCTCGTCCACTCGATTTGGTTCCGATGCGATCGGAGGAGTGCTGCGGGCCTATTCGATGGAGCCGCTAACGGATGAAGACGCGTTACATGGCCGTCTGATCGGCCGCTTTGCCACTGCTGACAGGACCCGAGGTGTCCGGGCCGAGTCTGAGGTGTCGGTTGGGGATTTTGCGATTCGGGGCGGAGCCGGCTTTCGTTTGGTCGATGAACTTGAGAGCGGCGGGCCGATCTACAACCCACAGGACGGCGCTTTGCCTGAGGTTCCGCGTTTCCGAAAGGATGGCCGGACCCAAAACGGGACGGGATTTGACGAGTTCGCGGCTGACGTGGTGGCCGTGTGGCAAGCGACATCCAAAGATCGTCTGAAAGCCGCATTCTTTGATTACCGTCAATTCGACGTGCCTCGCACAGACTCTTGCCCGCCGGCGTATGCGCCCTTTGATGAATGCCTGATCTACGACGAACAATTCCGTGACATCGCTTACCTGCGCTGGGACACCGATTTGGGGGCGCTGGCGCATCACGCCTACGCCGTGGCGTCGTGGCAACGGCAACACGAACGACGCCAGCTGGTGCGGCCCTTTGCTCTGGCCAACGAAACCGGCAGGGACGATGTGAACACGTTCGGACTGTCATGGCAGGCCGAATCCAAACACTGGGAGCCCTTCGACGGACTCAAGACGAATCTGCTCTGGGGGGCCGATGTCTACTCCGATGCGGTGAGCTCCAAAGCGTGGTTGGTATTTTCGGATTTGGACATCGTTCGAGAGCGAAGCAGGGGGCAATACGTCGATGGTTCCACCTATCTGTGGGGCGGCATTTTTTCCGACGTCCGAAACGTGATCTTAAATCAGGTGGTGGCCACCATAGGCGCACGCCTATCCCACGTGCGCGCGACGAGTCCAGGGGATGTGGCTTCTGGCAGCGACGATTTCGAGCGCTCTTGGACCCCAATCGTTGGGCACGCATCGTTGGAGTGGTGGACGACGCCCTGGTTATCACTCATCGCCAATGTCGATCAGGGATATCGGGCCCCAAATCTGGATGACCTGACGTCGAGGCAGCAAACCGGCCCGGGGTACCAATTCGAAAATTCAACCCTTGCTCCTGAGACTTCGCTGACCACGGA
>JBFFMO010000389.1:0-4949 GCA_041554035.1 Allomicrovenator sp.
ATACCAGCCGGGAGTCTTGGTGACACGAAACAACTCCCTTAGCCGCTTTCCTCCTCGCTTTCGAGCCGGCGAGCCGCTGATCCAGCGGCCCGATTTGCCTGATATTCCGGCCCAAGAAATTTGCCCAAAGTGATCGATGGCAACATGGGTTCCCAGAGTGCGTTCAACGACGAGAGTCCCGTCGATCCAAACGCAAACCCCGTGGGAATGAATGCTCGTCTTTTTTTGGGAAACCAGACTCTCTTTGATCAGGGCGAGGGCAGCTGTGGAGATGTCGCATCCAGGAAACGCCTCTGCCACGGCTTCTGGAAGAAAATCCAGATCGTCGCCGAGGAATTCAAAGAGATCGACGCCGATCCATCTCAGCTCGAGGGCCGTCTGCGATGGCTGCGGGATGGATGATGTGCCGATTTGCGCAGACCCCGCGCGAATTTGCGCCCGGCGATAGCGCAGGTCCTGATTGCTTTCGTCCTCTCGCCATTTCACACCTTGGACCCTCGCGTAGTCAAGAATCTGGGCTCGCGAGGTGCTGAGTAAGGGGCGATGCAGGATCATGCCCCAACGCGCCATGATCCGTGTGGGTGGCATCGGGTTATGGCGTCGATGATCTTGTTGGGCGGCCAGAGCGGCCTCAACTTCGTCATCAAGATGATGGGCTGTGACCACGTCTGGGATTCCCAGTTCAAAACACAGACGCCCAATCGCCCCGTAGCGCGCGGCTCGGGCTTGTTGTTGAACGCTATTTGTCTTGCGCACCTTCACGTTCAGAATGCGACACGGGATGCCCGTAGCATCACACGCGTTCTGCACGAGCGCGGCGTCTAGATCTGCGTCACTTCGCAACCCATGATGCACATGGACAACGACCGTCGGGCGCCTGTTCTGAGCCACGAGCCAGGCGAGCAAAACCATGGAATCGACCCCGCCCGAGACCGCTAATAGGTAGGTGTCAGGCAGCTCATTTAGACTTGGTAACATCTTCAACCAGACTGGTGGTTTCCAGCCCCTGCGCGATGCGGACGAATTTTTCGATCGCGAGTGGGGGAAGGATCAAGGTCTGTGCTTTTTCTGTCGGATGGTGCATCGCTGTCAGTGCCACGAGTCCGCCGTTCGGCCCCACAAGCGGCGCACCCGGCGCTGCATTATAGTCGGTGGCCAGATAATAGAGCAGGGTTTCATCGCTGCGATCGGGTTCAAGAATTCGAGCCATTTGCGGCCGAAAATGGGCGTAGGGAGACAGCCCATAGAGATGGGTCAGCGACACGGTCTCGATCGGAAAGAACTTCAGACCGGTTTTCGGAGGTGGAATTTTTTCGGGATCGACCTCCAAAATCGCCAGATTCCGCCCCTTATCTAGGACCCGTACCGTCGCGGCCACCAGCTTGGGATTAGCGAGCAATGCCGCTCGAGCGCGCACCGAAACATCTTTGATCGTCGCGCGTTCCGCCGTCAGTTGTCGGGATTTATCAACAGCTTCAACGGGATGGACAAAGATCTGCGCGGCACCCTCCACCCAATGAGCCGGCGTCACCAGCACGGGATCCGATCCGTCTTCCTTCGCCGAAATCCAAACGGCATGGCCCTCCATGATGATAGGATCGCGCTGCAGCGTAGAAAGGGGCGTGATCGCCACCAAAACGCGATGTGTGCGTGCGGCGACCTCGATTTGCATCGATTGAATGTCGGCCTGAGTCGGCATTCTTGGCATCGAAGCTTTGGATCCAAGAATCGCGGGGATGCGTGTTTCTTCCAATCCCGGAAGGTCCATGGGACGGATTCGTTTGACTGTAACTTCGTTGACGTCCGCTTCCTGTGCGGAGATCGACGATGATGTCAGCAAAATGATGAGTACGATGGAACTTCTTTTCATGGCCCTTGTCCTACGCTTGATGGGCAATGCCCAGGTTGGATCGTAACGGCTTGGTTGACGGCCTGCAATGAATTGAGAACCCACATGTCGTGGCGTGTAGTCCGCTGCTTGACGAGGCACGGAGCGACCAGTATGGTGCCGGGTCTCTGTGGCCCCGGGCCTTACCGACAGTGGGTAAGCAAGCCGTCAGCTACGAGTGGAAAGGAGTAAATCGGTGAGTGCAAATAACCATAATCTTCGCGTGGCGCTTGTTTGGAACGGCACGGTTTTTCAAGAAAGAACCTTCACACAAACAAGTGAACCCATTGTTACAGTGGGTGAGGATCAGACGAATCAGTTTATCGTCCCGGCCTCAAGTATTTCCACTTCGTTTGAGATGTTCGAGAGAACCGCTGACGGCTACAAACTTCGCATCACGGATAAAGTCGAAGGCACATTCAACGTCGGTGACGAAGAATACGACCTTGAAGAACTTCTTGAGTCCAAGCAGATCGCGAAGCTGGCTTCGGCAGACACCGCTGACGGCAACGCCAGTGTGTATGAGATCGAAGTCAAAGCCGGAGACTGGGGCATTGTCGAACTCGGTCACGTCAACATCTTCTTTCAGATGTTGGACAAGAGCGAAGTCGTCCCGACCCTTGGTTTCGCTCAGCGATTCGAAGCACCCCTTCTTCTTGCCATCTTCGTCGGAGCCGTCGGGCACATCGCGTTCCTGATGGTTGCGTTCCTGATGTTTGAAGCCCCAACGGAGCTTGAAGCCATGCAGAATCTGGATCGCTTCGCGAGCTTCCTCGTGGATGACGTCAAAGATCCGCTCGAAGAAGAAGAAACCGAAGAGCCCGAAGAAGACACGACAGGCAAAAAAGCCGGTGGTGAAGAGGGCAAATTCGGCGATCCCGATGAAGAAATTCCTGAATCGAAGATCCCGAAAGTGGACGGCGAAATGGTCGACGAGATCGACGTTAAAAATATCGGTGTCAACAAAGCTCTCAGCTCAGACCTTCTGGGTGCTGGTCCTCTGAAGAATATCTTCGGAAACCAAGAGGGCTTCGACGCCAAGATGAACGTCGCCATGAGCGGCGAGGGCGGAGAGCTTGTGGTCGGCCGTGGTGCTGGCGGAATGGGCATGCGCGGTGTTGGCAAAGGCGGCGGCGGTGAAGGCTTCGGTCGTATCGGTGGCCTGGGCAAAGTGGACACGGGCGGCGGCAAAGGCACTGGCGGAAAGATCGGCCGTAAGTCAGCCAAGAAAGTCCGTTCTAATGTCAAAACGGGAACGCCATCACTGGGCGACTTCTGCGACAAGAACAACATTCGCCGCGTGGTTGGAGCGAAACAGAACGCCATCAAGTACTGCTTCGAGAAAGAACTGCAGACCAATCCTACGCTTTCGGGCAAGGTCATGGCGCAGTGGAAGGTTGGTTTGGATGGATCGGTTTCCGAGCCCACCATCGCAAGCTCGTCGCTGGGTAATAAAGACGCAGAAGGTTGCATCACTCGTGTCATCGCGAGAATGCGCTTCGAGAAGCCTAATGGCGGTATCTGCGTGATTCAGTATCCCTTCGTGTTCTCGGGTCTCGAAGAAGAGTAAAAAACGGTTTTTCCGTTTCTCGAAGCCACCCTCTGGGTGGCTTTTTTTTGTTTGTGAATCCTTGTTCAGGCTAAAGCGTCCCACGATGAGCGGTGCCCGGAGTACAAAATGGCTGAAGTAATCATTTATCGAACCACCTATTGTCCCTATTGCGATATGGCCAAGCGCCTATTTGCCAACCTTGGGCAAAAGTTCAAAGAGATTGACGTGACGAACGATCACGACATGCGCATCAAGTTGGTGTCCATGAGTGGCGGTCGGCGTACAGTCCCCCAGATTTTCATCGATGGCACGTCAGTCGGTGGGTACACCGACGTGGTGGCGTTGCAGAAGTCGGGCAAACTGGCTGAGCTACTGTCCTAGTGACGGGCGCCTTAGGGAGGAGTCATGAGCATGACTCGTCTGCCTGGCGCGATGTGCACCTGGCGACTTAGCTAAGCGTCGAGCTTGATCGGCATCAGGGCCAGCGTGCCGCATTGCTTGGTCAGGGCGATCAGCGCTGCCTGTTCCGACACGATTCCAGAAGGGATCGCGGCGGACATGAACGAAGATTTCAAGGCATCACGGATGGACGTTTGTTGATGGCTGTAGGCCTTGAGCTGCGTAGTTTCTGAGTCGAGGTCGATCAACGCGTGGATACGCCGGTTGGCCTCCTCAAATCCCCCAAGATGATCGACCAACCCACGTGTCTTGGCGGCCTCGCCAAGATACACACGACCGCGCGCAAAACGATGCAGTCTGCGGGGGGAGAGCCCTCGAGCCTGACCGACGCGTTGCAGAAAACGTTGATAGAAGCTGCGGGTATCCGCTTTCAGGCTCTCCAGGCCCACGCCTTTCAGGGGAGAGAACATACTCATCATCGAGCTTGAATCGTCACCGTGAGTCTCCACTTCGATGCCGAGCATCTTGGTGGTCTCTTGAATCGAAAATTTGCCGGTAATCACGCCGATCGAACCCATGATCGACTCGGGGCGGCAGATGATTTCGTTGGCTCCCACGGCGATATAATAACCACCGCTGGCTGCAACATTAGAGCACCACGCCACAACGGGTTTTTCGTGTTTCAGATCGACGACGGCCTGCCAGATCAAGTCGCTCGCCAGGGCGCTGCCGCCAGGGCTGTCGATATGCAAAATGACGCCTTGGACGTTCGGATTCTTGGCCAGCCTCTCCAGCAGCGGAATCACAACGCCCGAATCGATGACCGCGCCGGATGTGGGCATTTGCACGTCTGGAGTGACGATGAAGCCCGAGAGGTCCACCAGCGCGACGATGGGCTTCCTCATCAACGGCTTCCAGTTCAGCTTCAGCCGGCCATCGAGGTAGGCCAGATAGTCAGTCAAGTGGGTTTTGACGGCCGCGCGAGGCCGCTGCGTCGAGACCTCTCCATGCTCGATCCACCGCTCCAAATCGGGCCGGTAGACCTCGGCATCGGTCAATCGAAGATGACGGGCTTTCCCAGCATCAAGCGGGGAATTCGAAAACACGGCA
>JBFFMO010000390.1:0-4913 GCA_041554035.1 Allomicrovenator sp.
CTTCATCGTTGTCATGGGCTCCTCCTTGGCATTACCTGTGGCCTAGCTTGTATCATCTTGTACAAATCCATGCACGCTTGAGCCATGTCACAATTACTTCATGAACTGCAGAGCGGACCGTGTCGAACCGCTGGTCGAATTCGTCTCACCTCGTCGGGGTCTTTCCTGGAAAACGCCTACGCCTCCTTCCCCGTTTCGGGTGTCGGGGCTGTGGACGGAGCGCTGGTGCGGATCGAAGGGGACTTCGACGGTACTGAGATTTTTGCCCGCGCTTTCGAGGTGATGCATGTGCCGCTTCTGAATGACGTTGCGGGACCAGATCGAGTTCACGGTTCCAGCGTACGCCAACGTGATTTGATGTATCGCGCCGTGCGAAGTCGAATGCAGGAATCGGGTTTTGTGGAGGTCGAGACGCCTGTTCGTGTCACTGCTGCGGGCACGGATCCCTATCTGGAGGCGATCGCTTGCGAAGAGGACACCTGGCTGCAGACCTCGCCCGAATTTGCGATGAAATACCTTCTGGCTCACGGTCACGAGCGAGTCTTTCAGATTTGCAAAGCGTTTCGAGGCAGCGAAATCACGGCCGCGCATAATCCAGAGTTCACGATTCTGGAATTCTATCGGGCCTGGGAGGGCATGGATGCGGTGATTCAGGACGTCGAGGACATCGTGAAAATCTGCGTACCGGATTTGATGGCCACGGAATTTCAACGCCGAACGATGAACGATGTCGTGGAGTCGGCAGCAAATATCGAGTTGATTTCGTGTCAGACGGCTGATGAACTGCGGAATGCGATTGAGGCTCAGGGGCATTTCAAACCGCGTCAGGGGGACGGTTGGCACGAGATGTTTTTCGAACTGATTATGACCTGCGTTGATCCTTATCTGGCAGGGCAGCCACCGACCTTTGTCACCCACTGGCCCTCGCAGGTTGCCGTGCTTGCGCGCAGGAGTCCTGAGGACCCACGAGTCGCATTGAGGTTCGAACTCTACGTCGAAGGCTTGGAGCTGTGTAACGGGTTCGAGGAATTGACCGATCCGGTCGAACAGGAAGAGCGTTTCGAGGAAGATCGGGCGTTCCGAGCCGGCCATGGACTGGCCGATGCGCCGATTCCAAGGAACTTCTTGGACGCTCTGCGTTGGGGGTTGCCGCCCTCGTCAGGCGTGGCCATTGGACTGGATCGCTTGTTGATGCTTCGGCAGAAGACCAAAGAAATTTCGGACGTGTTGCCATTTTGGTGGGGAGCCAACCGCTTCTGACTATTTTTCAGGTGCGACGGGTTCTTTGGTCTTTACCGGCTCTTTGGGGCCGGTTGCGGCGTCGGTCGAGCCCTTGAATTGGATGCGATCCACAATTCCTGAGATCGTAAAACCGTACCAATCTCGGTTCTTTCCTTTTCGGACCTCATTGACGTTCAGGAACGGTGCGATGCTGTTCTTCTTGACGAACGTTTCGTCGAGTTGCGTCCGCATTTTCACGTCCACTTTCGAGCGTTTCAGGGTGCTTGCGGTGTCCACCGAGCCCCAGGCTTCAAGACGAATATCGCGTCCGCTGGTCTCCATCTTCTTGATTTTCAACAAGCCGGAAGTCTTGTCGTCTTCCGAAAATTCCAGATCGACCGCGAGCGTTCCGAAATTGGTCTGCGGAATTTCGAAATAAGTCATGGGTGGAAATTTTTCGGTCATCACGGTCGCTGGCCCGAGGGTCAGCTGCGACCCTGAAAGTCGGACGAAGCCAGCCGTGGGTTGGAGTTTTGGGCTCAATTTCCATTCAATATCTGCCGAGAGCTCGCCGAAAAAGGGCACGCCGGTAAAGGATGCCAATGCCGGCGTGGTGCGCAGGTCGAGCTTGTCGACCTGGGCTCGAATCGTCGTGCCATCAGACCCAAACGACGCTGTGCCTTCGATGACTCCTCCGTCAACGTCGGCCTCGAACTCCACTGTAGGAGCAAGGTGAAACAAACTCAGTAGCGGGGTGAGGCGCGCACGGACGCTCGTGATCCGCACTTTCATCGGAAGGTCGGCAGGAAGTTCGGGATCGATGGGAGCATTGTCGTTCACGCGCTCCTCGATTTGAATTCCATCCAGACTCACGCCTGTGAACCACCAAACATCCAGTTCCTCGATTCGGATCTTATATTTGGGTCCGAGGGCCTTTTCGGCCTGAACGATGACGATCTCTTTGAGTTCATCGTCGGGAAACGAGAGGCCCGCAGAGATCGAGAACGACAGAAATCCCGCCACCGCGATCGTCGCAAATTTCCAGAGAGGTTTATCAAGCCATGCCAGCATCACGTTGCCTTTTCTTTCTTAACGAAGGTGGAGACCGTTACCACGGCGCGAACTTCCCCAGGCTTCTTCTGATCTCGGATATCGAGCCGTTTCACAAAGACCGGCTCCGGTGACTTTTCGATGCGATCGAGAAGTTCCAGAAGTTTCGACATGTCTGCGTCCCGAATTTCTACTCGGAGTTGTTTTTCAATGATGATCGGGCCGTCGTCTTTTTTCCCGGATCCACCGAAGGGAAGTGAGTCCTCGTCGTAGCTGGTGACCGTGATTTCTGCCGCCGCTGCGTGCTCCGCAACAAAGCTCGTGAGCTTGATCGCATTGGAGGAGAGCGTCTCGTCGTCGACCTTCTTATGACTCTGTTTGTCTTTTTTGTTTGCCTTTTGGGCCACGTACTCAGGGCCCGCAACGGCCAAGTAATCCAAGGCGGATCGATATCCGTCAGCTTCCTTCTCGATTTCTTCCATGCTTCCACGGAAAGCCATCACGCCGACAAAGAGCCCCAGGACCGCAAATGTTGCGAGCATGAGCCATAGATACATGCGTTCGGACGGCGTTCTTTGCGCCCAGAACGATGGCTTTGCTATTTTTTTCTTCAGGGCCATCGTCGTCCTCACGAGCACTCGCTGGCAATTTGCAGTTCAAAATCTGCTTTGCCATCGGTTTTAACTTTCAATTTATCTTTCTTGATCGACTTCAAACACTCGATTGCCTCGAGGTCCGATACGATACGATCGACGGCCTGTGCGTCGGTGGTCTCACCCATGATCTGAATCACTTTTCGGTCGATATCGACTTCAAAGCGAGACAGCTTCATTTCGATGTCTGGCGACACCTTGGTCGTGATCATGTGCATCAATTCGAACGCGCTGACTTTTGGTACGAATGAAGCAATTTCGGATTCGCCCCCGCCGACGATGCTCTCGATGTCTTTCTTTTTGGTCAGTTTCTGACCAAAAACGGCCAGCGTTTGGGTCTGCAGTGTCGCGCGCATGGCGTCGCGCCGAGCCTCATAGGCCTGCTTCTGAAGAATCAAAACCAGTCCAAGCACACCGATGAGCAGCGCGGCTGCGGCCGCAAAAATAAACATTTGTCTGCGAACAAAAGCGGACTTGCCACGGTAGGAGAAATCACCCTGACGCAGGTTCAAAATGCTCGGTTGGAATTTTTCGTCGTGCGAGAGCAGCAGGCCGTTGGCGATCGCCGACCCTTCGTGGGGTTGCTTGAGTCGCTTCACCGGGATTCCCAACTCGCCCTCAAGATAGCGATCCAAGCCACGAATCGCGGCCGTTCCGCCGGTGATGTAAATCGCGGCCACTTCAATGCGGTCGCTCGCGTAGAGCCCCTGAAGGCTGCGGCGAACTTCGCGCACGAGGTTGCGGCCGACGCTGATTACGGCGTCGCTCATCAGTTTCATTTGGTCATTCGGCGCATCCGACGCCGAGACCACCGCGGCGTATTGGTGTTTGATGCGTTCCGCTTCGTCTGCCGGGACTTTGAACATCTTGGCAATCGCCTGGGTGATATTTTTCCCGGCGATTTTGATCGTTCTGGCGAGCGCGACTCGGTTGGTGCCTTGAACTACAATGCGCGTGTGCTCGTGGCCGATGTCCAGCACAGCGACGTTCTCGGTCATCTGCCCCGATGCTCGCAGCGCAAAGCTCAACGCGTTCTCGGGGACGAGCAGACGTTGAGGATCGACGCCGATCGACTTCAATTGCGCCAGAAAGTCCCGCACGACGGATTTTTTTGAGAAACCCACGTAGGCTTCGTGCTTGTCGCCGTTGGCCTGCATTTGGAAGTCCCAGACGACCTCGTTGATTCCGACGGGAAGCCTGTCCATCAGCAGATGAGGAAGCACGCTTGCCGCTTTGGCGCGCTCGGCAAAGGGCACGTCAACTTGCAGGGTCACCGCGTGCGTTCCTGGCAAGCCAATGGCGATCGCATCCTCGTCGAGTGCCATACGCTCGATCAGGCGCGAGAGTGCATCAAGCCAAGGTTCGGCGATGTCCGCAGGCGCTTCGATGCCTTCAGCGGCCTCAAGGGTCGCAGCTTCAGGCGCTGGGCGCACGTTTGTGGTCGCATCTTGGTCAGCTTCGGCTTCGGAGAAAACGATTTGTTCGCTATCCCAGGTGCGTATAGATGAGTCTTTCGAATCAACATACGCGGCCTTAACCGACCAAGTTCCCACATCCAATCCGATGAGTCGTTTGGCCATTCGTCAGTACTCTCGCCAGAATAGATGCCGGCCCTTCGGCATCTCTTTGTATTGTTCTTTTCGCATCTCTTTGAGTTCCTTGAGAGCCTCGGGGTCCGACTCATTTTCTTCAAGGGACTTTTCGCTGGGCATTCGACGCACGGTGCGGTCGAAATCGACCACAGTCTCTATCGTAGTTTCGGTCGAACCGTAACGCCCTGTGGCGTAAATGCGATAAATTCGAGGTGTTGTTGTCGTGACCGATTTCATCAGTCCCGAGCGATTAAATTCTACCGACCAGGCCGGCAATTGGGGTGATACAGGATCCATCATCAGCGCGGGATTCTTGATCACCAACTGCTGATAGAGCGGGGAGTAAGACAGAAATTGCGCCATCAATTGCGGGTTCTGCTTGAGGTCGTCGATGTAC
>JBFFMO010000391.1:0-4913 GCA_041554035.1 Allomicrovenator sp.
ATTCTCCAGCAAAAAAAAAGCCCCGGCGCAGCGGGGCTCAAAAGCAAACAAGAACCAGAATCAGTCGTCAATGGACCAGCCGTAATCCATATCGATAATCACAATGCCACGCTCCGATTCTGTCTGATCTTTGTCAGACTCGGGAGTGGTTTTCTCGTAGTTATCCGGCGAGTAGAGCGGCAGGTGAAGGGGTTCAGGCTCCCACTGGGTGTCTTCGCGGCGACGTTTCAGTTCATCATAAATCAAGTAGTCGGGAATCATGTCCGTGCCTCACGTGCCGGGGGGAGATTCCAATTAGTCTTGATTTTACGTTCGTTCGGGCTGAAGTCCACTGTTTTGGTGACTTCAGCTGTCTTCATCTTCCGAACGCGTTTTCCTTGGGCGTAAAACCGAATCAAGATCAAACCCTTGCGCCGGTTCTTCGCTTTTTTCTTCGACCGCAGAATCAACGGTTTTTGGCGTTGATTCGTCAAGATTCTCGCCACTGACCGATAAATCCGTGGCTTTCTCGTCCTCGGCTTCAAGCTTTCGTTCTCCGAAAGGCTGGATGCCAGGCAATGTGTCCACGTTGACCTTATAAGGTGAAGTCGCCGGTAGAAGTTCAGAAAGTGTGGGTGGTTTATGTGCCATCGAACGACCGAATGCCTTGGGAGCGGGGGGCGGGAGCTCGGGCAAAGACCGAGACGTCGCGTAAGCGTTGAAAAAACCCATTTGCGTCAGAACGAGAAACCCTGCAAATCCAATCATCATGAAGAGTTCGCCCAGAAGTCTCGCGACCTCGCCCAACGGGGCCAAGGCGGTTCCGACCGTGAAATTGTAGAAAAAGATCACGATATAATAAAAAATCAGTGGCGGGATAAGTGCGTACGCAGACAGCACAAAAATCCGATAAAACGCCACGGGATTTTGAACCACGGTCTCAGCCGCGCAAAGCCACGCGTCCGGCCACGAGCGGCCTTCGATGAACATTCCTGCGGCCGCCACGCTGGCGGTGAACCGAATCAGAACGGCGAGCGCCACATAGAGTGTCAGTGCGGCTCCCCAAATCGCTGCCGAGGCAAAGATATTTGAATCGAGCCAGGAGGTCAGCGCGATCGTCGCCATGACCGTTGTTCCAAAGAGAGCGACGATCCCCAGATCGTGCAAGAGAATCATGGCTCGCTGCCATAACGCCTGGGGAAAGCTCTCCGAGGCATCGCGAAAGAAACTCAGTTTCTCGCGCGCCATGGCACGTGCCGTGGATTTCCATACGCCTCCCCAGGTGTAGGCATCGAGCGTGAAACCAAAAAGCCACGCACAAAACACAAGACCCGAAGCACCGAAAATGAAATCTGGGCGCATGAAAAATTTCAACGCCGTCGACAGGCCTGGGCCGGTGCGCAACGACACGATGACGACGACCGTCATGAAGAGTCCCAGCAAGAGCGCTGTGCCTCCTCGGAACACGGAAGACATGAACTCGCCCAAGACCCTCCAAAACAAGAGGGACGGATGTGCACGAACAGTATTAAGCGCCGCGCGGGAGCAAGCTTTTGGGTCAATTTGCGTCATTGTTGACGAACACCGTGGGGTATGTCACTCGAATCAGAGTCAGGCCAAGCTCATTCAACGGCAGGGAAGCATACGATGTCAAAGCGATTCGATGGGAAGACAGTCTGGATCACCGGCGGTGGTTCGGGTCTTGGGCGGGAAATGGCGTTTGAGTTTGCCCGACGTGGAGCAAGCGTCGTCGTTTCTGGCCGCCGGGTCGAACGTCTTGAAGAGACTGTTAACCATATCGCACAAGCAGGCGGAACCGCTCACGCCATCGCCTGTGACGTGACGGATGAGGATTCCATCGTCGCTGCGCTTGAGGAAATCATCAGGATTTACGGGCAGCTTGATGTTGCCGTGGCCAATGCTGGTTTTTCCGTCGCCGGACGCATCGAGAGTCTGAACGCCGATGATTGGAGACGTCAGCTCGACACCAACGTGATTGGGCTCGCCCTCACGGCAAAACATTGCCTGCCCGCGCTGCGCGAGACCCAAGGTAGGATTGTCCTGATTGGAAGCGTCGCAGGTGTCGTGGCGGCGCCAGGTGTTGGGGCGTATCACGCATCCAAATACGCAGTTCGGGCGATCGGGCAAGTTCTGGCGATGGAAGTGCAGGGAACTGGAGTCACGTGCACCACAATCCAGCCTGGTTTTGTAAAAAGTGAGATTGCTCAGGTCGATAATGCCGGCGAGTTTCACGCCGACCGCGATGATCGCAGACCCCAACAACTCATGTGGGATACCGACCGCGCAGCCCAGGTCATTGTAAACGCGATCGCGGCCAGGAAACGCGAATTCACGTTCACTGCGCATGGAAAAGCTGCCGCGTTCTTAGGGCAACACACCCCTGGACTGGTCCATTTGATCATCACGCGCATGGGCGCAAAATATCAAAGGTAGCGGCTACTCGATGTCGTGGGGCAACGAGCCGCGCGGCGACCGAAAGAACATGAATGGCGTGTACGAACCTAGATTCGACACCCTGGACATGTAGATGTCGGCATAACGTTCGGTCTGACGAGTCAGGTTGCTCTTGTCGTTGCCAGCCCTCATCAGATAGCCCCAGCGCGCGTTGAATTCTGCGCCGTCGGCCGCGGCCAGCGGTCCGATTCGGGAATCGATTTCCTGAAGCTGCGAACGCAAGTCGCTCATCTTCTTTTTCAGTTCTTCGGCCGGCGTGTCCGAGCACTCGCCGTGTTTCGACGTGCGACGCTGCAGGTCAAGGCGATGCTCCGAAAACGTATGCTCCATCCGTTCCTTGTCCCTCATCAACGCCGAGATCTCTTCGAGTCGCTCGCATGAAGCGGCCTCGGCTTTCAACTCATCCTCAAGTTCGCGCAGAACCAGCGCCGTCCTCCATCGCGAAATGCTCTTGGAAACACTGACATCACCGTAGATATGGTCGCCCACATAAAGGATCTGCTCGCCGTCGACTTTCAGGCAGCGCTCCACCAGTGAGGCATACCCGCCAAGGTAGATGCCACCTTCTCGCGGAATGCCAACGACCGGCCTCAGGAGGCCGTCCTCTGTGACCACCTCGAAGATCGGCGAGGTGTCCTGGAAAAAGACCGGTTTGCGAGCCCCTACGACCACGAGAGAGAAGAGGTCCTGCCACTTCATTCCGTCGGGCATATAGGGGTTGATGGCGTAATTCATCATGAAACGAGTGTATTCCCACTCGGAATTCGTGATCAGAATCAGCTTCTTACCGGCGTCTTTCTGATCCAGCAGCGTGGTCACGACATCTGGGTCCAGCGTAACGAAACGCTTTGGATCGGCCATGATCTCGTTCTTGAGTTCGCCTTCCACATGCGCGTGGTCGAGCGCTCCGCGCACGGCGCGATAGAGATCCGAATACCCCAGTGAATGAGGGAGCTTGCCGTCGTCCAGCAGGTCGACGAGCTGGGCATACATCGCTGCTTCTGAAATCGAGAACAACGTGTTGAGAAACATCCAACGTGCCTCTCCCAGGTCCACAAGCGTTCGTGCGTAACCGCGACGTAACTCGTGGAACTCAAGCATTCGAGTCCCGTGCATCGCCGTTTTCACGTACCCGAACCGGTTCGCTTTCACGATATTTCCGAGTTCGGTGTCGATCACCAACCCACGTGTCACAAGCTTGGAATCGAATTTCAGGTCTTCGACGGGCCAGCCGAGGCCGACGAGGCGCTGCCGAATATGCTCCCATGCACGTCCTTCCCATTCATCCACATCGTAATGGACCAATGTGTAGTCCATGTCGTACCCGATGGCTTGAATGCTACGGAAATTAAGGGTTCGATTGCAGAAAACACGTCGCGAAAATTCGAGGTGTTCAGGGTGTTGGTTGACGTGTTGCGGCATAAATCAATCTTCCAAAGTTTTCGAGCATCCGCCGGTAGAACAGCGGAAGAGGTCAGGCGGCGAAAAAGTGGCCGCATCATAAAAGTCACATTCGGCCAGTGAATTGGCCTCAAGGCATGGGTCGTCGCTGATCACCAAACCGCGATGAATCAAGTACCAACCCACCTGGTTGGTCATGAACGTCGTGGCATCGAAATTTGTGCCCGTAAGCGGCGCATTAAAGGTGTGTTCACCACGCGTGCTCAGGTAGGGCAGGCGCAACGCGCTGATTCCATAGGGGGTTTCGATGGTAGCCCTCAATGGCTCGTCGGCATCCTTATTTGGTGGAACAGCGGTGCGATCCGGATCGTGAAATGTCCCACTGTCCAGATCGTCAGCGTCAAAAAGCGTGTCCGGATAGTCCGGGAATCGATCCAGCCAATTGATGCCTTCATACACAAAATTATCGATCAGGAACTGATTCTGCGGCTTTCCGTATCGCGGGTCGTTTTCGAAAATCCCGATGATTCCAGCCGTCCGTGCGATTGAGATACCCGCGCTGATGGGCACGGTCTGGTCGCCGACGGTACCGGCCATCATGAAGTTTGTGGACCCCACATCGAACGGCGCTTTCTCGTAGGGGAACAAACGTGGGCGCAGGAAGAAGCCAGGGGCCACAACCGAAGGGTCGGCGCCCTCGACAAGGGTTTGAGCCACCCCGATGAATTTGCGGAATTGAGGTGTCTGTCTCTTGAGTCCGAGCCCTTGGGCCAGCGCTGCGAGCGGTGTTCCAGCGGGGTAGTAGATATTCTCGAAAACTGTGTTTTCAGGGAATTTGTCGATCGTCTGTTTCAGGACGCCCTCGGGCGACCAAACTTCGATGACCAGCGGATCGCCGTAGACCGTGGCGTCCTGGACCGTTCGTGCCTTCAATTCCGCTGGATACACCACGGATTCGTCTTCATCAGTGATCGAAACATCGGCATAGGTGACGTTTCCAGCGTCGAAATTCTCGACGCAGGTACGAACCGACATGCAGGCGCCATCGGGTCCACACG
>JBFFMO010000392.1:0-4913 GCA_041554035.1 Allomicrovenator sp.
GCGCGCCAGTATTGGCCATCGACAGGGTCCCTGGTTCATTCGAGAATTTGGCGTCGGCAGGAAACTCGTCTTTGAGCGGACCGTTTGGTCCGTCACCTGTGCCAGCACGACGACTCAACGGGTCGCGGCTATGAGGGCAGCCAAATTGAGCCATGAAATTGCGAATCACGCGGTGAAAATGAAGACCGTCGTAGAAGCCCGAGTTGGCCAGCGTGATGAAATTGCCGGCGGTGATGGGCATTTTGTCCAGATATAGCTCGACAGTCATGGTGCCGAGTGAGGTTTCGAGAGTTGCAGTTGGGTTTGCCATGGAGCCTTCCGAGGGTTCAAATTTGGGGACAAGTTCCTAAGAATCTGGAACGACGTCGAAGGGTGAAGTAAGGTCCCAACAGCGTTAGGGCAAGCTCTTTTTCGTCAGCGAGACATTTTGAAGAATTTGTGGATATTTATTTTTGGGCTCGCTGTTGCGGGTTGTCTTGAGCCAGCGGTCGAATCACCCACCGGCGAAACGAATAACGCGACGAATAACGCGACGAATAACGCGACGAATAACGCGACGAATAACGCGACGAATAACGCGACGAATAACGCGACGAATAACGCGACGAATAACGCGACCATGCGTTGAGGACAGTGACTGCATGGACCTCGACAAGTCGGCGTGTACTGGTGGGCAATGCGTCGCTTGCGCGGAGAACTCCGAATGTGCCCATTTGGACGATACGCCCTATTGCCAAGAAGGCGTCTGCGGAGCCTGTTCAACCGAAAATCAAAAGGAAGTCTGCAACGAACGCGTCTGCGACCCAGCCTCCTTGACCTGCAGTGAATACGGCATCGGTGCACAAGCGACATGCGGGGAGTGTATCTCGAGCACACAATGCGCCGTGGGTTCTCGGTGTATCCAAACGACGGACAACGCCTTCTGCCTTTTGATTGCCCCCTCCAGCGGTCCATGTCCAATCCCCTTTGCTGCTGAGATGTTCCAGGACGTGGAATCTGCGACCGTCGAAGTCTGTGGGTTTGACAACATCGGCAGCGGCTGTGCGCAATATTTGAAGCTCGGTGCAACGTGTTCAACGGGCGCAGATTGCGGCACGATATTTTGCGCAATGTCTACGACCTCAGACGATTATTGCACGTACGGGTGCAACGAGGGTGATCTGTGCCCGTCCGGATACGAGTGCAAAGATTCGGCCTGTCGCCATTAATTGCCAGGCGCCTTGAATTTCGTGAATTGCCTCGAACGAGGTGGTCGGCGTAGATAGAGACGTGCAACCAACTTACGACGAAATTTTCGAGACTCTTGGCCTTCAAGCCACCCAAAAGCTTGAGTTGGACAAGACCTTGGCCGCCAAAGCCCCGGATTGGCGAGACACTCTGCGCGACTCGCTGCCCTTATTGCCCCTGAGTGGGGAAAAGGAATCTCAGTTTCAGATTCGGCACGAAATCGGTCGCGGCGGCATGGGCTTGGTGCATCTGGCCTATCAAAATGCGCTGGGCCGAGACGTTGCGATAAAAACCGTGCATGCCGGCGAGATTTCACGTGATACCGAAAACGCACTCCTGCAAGAGGCGCGCGTCATGGGCGCCGTGGAACACCCCAACGTGGTTCCCATTCATGTGATTGGTCAGGACGAGGCCGGCCGGCCCGTGATCGTGATGAAGCGCATTCAGGGCGTGAGTTGGGAGGCGTATTTCTGCAACCAGACGCCCGTGCCATCGGAAGACCCAATGGGCTTCCATCTGAACATCTTTTTGAACGTCTGCAACGCGATGTCATTCGCCCACAGTCGCGGGATTCTTCACCGAGACATCAAGCCCGAAAACGTGATGGTGGGGCAATTTGGCGAGGTCTATTTGTTGGACTGGGGCCTGGCGGCAGCGTTGGTGGATATGCCAAGGATTCCGAAAGTCTCGGATCTCGTGGGCGTGGTCGGCACGCCGGTATTCATGGCGCCCGAGATGACGACTGGAGACAACGCGGCGCAGGGCATCCATACCGATATTTTCCTGCTCGGTGGGCTCTTACACACCGTCGCGACGGGCGAACCACCGAATCGAGGTACGACTCTCTTTGAAGTGATGAGTTTTTCGTACACGGGGCAAAAACACATCTATCCCGACACCGTTCCCGACGAGTTGGTCGATATCTGTGAACGCGCCCTCGCCCACGTACCGGCGGACCGCTACGCGAGCGCTGACGAACTGAAGACGGCTGTCGAAGCGTTTCTGTCCCATCGGAATAGCCATCAACTTGTGCACGCGGCGAACGAAAGAATGCAGGCGCTGACACAGGCCATCGAGGCAGACGACTCGGAAGTCGACGCGCATTTTGCTGAGGCTAGATTTGCGTTCATGTCCGCACTCCAGATCTGGCGTCAAAACCCCGAGGCTCAGACGGGCCTGCAGGCGTGTTTGAAACACATGATCATTTACCGTGCCGAACGCGGTGATTTCCGTGGGGCCAGGGCGCTCTTATCGGAGCTTCCAGAAGCCGACGAGGCCCTTCGTTTGCTGGTCGACGAGAGAGCCACCCAGGCTGAGGCGCAAGAGGCCAAACTGGCAAAAATCGCCTACGACTACGACGAATCGGTGGGCATCCATTCCCGCCAATGGGTCGTGGCGTCGATGGCGGCAACCTTTGCGCTCGCACCATTTGCACTCGGCGCCATGACAAAATCACCCGTTCCTGAGGCGTTCCGGGGAGTGACTGAAGTCCCCCTTCTGTTTTGGGCCAATGCCGTTCTGATTGCGTTCGCGCCGGCGCTGATTGCGTTGAATTATTTTACGTTCACACGTTATCGCGACCATAAAGCCAGCCGAATTTTCTCGCTGGGTATGACCTGGATGTACGTGCTCGCCTTGGCTGTGCGCACCAGCACGCTTTGGTCCGGGCTTTCCCTCGTACACGCCGCGGCAGCAGAAACCGCTATTTTTTCCAGCGGTCTCATCATGCTGGGTTTGGCGATCGACCGGCGACTCGGCCGACCGGGCTGGTGGTACGCCATGACTGGACTTGCCCTCGTCCTTGTGAACGACTACCCACTTGAGATTTACTCGTTCGGTTCATTTATCGCGTGCACGTCGTTCTTGTATTCGGGCCCCCTAACCATCCGACCTCCGTGGGAACGCCCCGAATAGATGCGATTTGATTTCGCCCCAGATTTCCGTATGGTTCCGCCCGTTTGAACCTACGGAGCTCGACCATGAAAACCCTCGCCCTACTCTTAATTCTGACCCTATCAGCCTGTTCCGGAGTCGACGGAGTGAACGGCGACGATGGGTCGGATGGAAGCGAAGGCACCGATGGGCTTTCGCCGCGCATCATCGTCACTGCCGAGGCCCCCGGCACCCAATGCCCGACTGGCGGCCAGCGCATTGAGACCGGCCTTGACCTGAACAGTGACGGCAACCTTGCGCCGCTAGAGATTGAGGACACGGTCTTCATCTGCAACGGCCCAGAGGGCGCGCCAGGCATGGACGGCGCGACGGGGCTGGAGGGAGCCACTGGAGCGGACGGTGTGGCTTCGCTGGTCAATACGTCGACCGTGACCCCGGGGGCACAATGCGCAGGTGGTGGCGTGCGAATCGACTCGGGACTCGATGACAACACGAACGGAGTTCTCGACGCCTCGGAGATCACTGCAACTGATTATGTGTGCGACGGTTTTGACGGCACAAACGGAAGTAACGGCAGCAATGGCGCAAGTGGGTTGTCTTCCCTGATCGCGACCGACATCGAGCCCGCGGGCCCCAATTGCAGCGCCGGGGGAGCTCGAGTTCGCACGGGGCTCGATGCGAACCGCAACAACCTGCTCGACGCCACTGAAGTTCAGACGACACGATACGTGTGCAACGGCACGGGTGGCGCCGCACTGAGCCCGGTCGTGGTCAGTGTTTTTGGGGGCTATGCCAACCCTACTTACTTCACGGCAAATCAAGCTGCGACGTTGATCTCCGCGCCCATCACCGTGCCGGGTCCCGGCAAAATCATCGCAACCGGTTCGGTGGATTTGTACTGCGAGACTGCGGCAGCATCTTCGTCGACTGACTGCTCAACCTTTCCGGTTCAAGGCGTGCTGGCCCTCACATCATCGGCGGCGGTCTCTACATTTGCCGAGCTGACAGCTCAGGAGGGCCATGTGTTTTTCCATGCTGCAAAAGACTCGACCAATAACCTCTTCACAACGCGTGTTTTCACCGTCGGCGCGGCGGGCACCCAAACCTACTATTTGCGGATGCTCAATGATAACGACGGGGAAATAGGCGGATGGAGACAGCGTCTCACTTTGCTTTGGGTTCCAAATTAGCGGCTATCAGCGGCAAATCGTAATGTCGGGAGGGCGAGCCCGCCGCAGGGCGCACCAAACGGACGACCGACGACCGAAAACCGATAACCGCTACCGCCGCGCCCATTTGCCGATTGTCCTTTTTTAATGGACAACCTCTGGCTCGGGTGGCCTTCCTTTTGAAGCGCCTGTTTCCGGCCGTTCTCACCCCCAATTTTCGGCGGGTCTGATGCGCTCCAATTTTCATTTCTGCATCCGACGCCTCTGAGCCGTGTTCGATTCTCGGTCATCGGGAACCGCCCCCTCCGGCAGTGTACCTGCGAGCCACTCAAAATCGCGGGTATCGGGTTCAAGTGATCACATTGACTTCCCGACACCTGAATACGCCTCCCCACATAGCCCCACACACCCGCAATTCTGGGTTTTTCTGTGGGACGACTGACCTTAACTAGGATTACACGCTGTAAAGTTTACAACGTGTCAACAAGCCTTATTACATGCGGGTGATCGGCAGTTTTGCCCTCCAGAGATCGCACTGATACCTTAACTACTCAGCGTCCTTTAAAAAATGACCACCATGCATTCATCGGCACCTGCGATGGGCTGCAATAGGAGTAGAAGTAA
>JBFFMO010000393.1:0-4898 GCA_041554035.1 Allomicrovenator sp.
AGTGATGCCAACATGGAAGAAGGCTCGTTTCGATGCGACGCCAATGTCTCTGTGCGGCGACGCGGTGAAACCGAGTTAGGGACCCGCTGCGAGCTGAAAAATATCAACTCGTTTAAATTCGTGAAAGACGCGATTTATTACGAAATGAACCGGCAGATTGAGCTCATCGAATCGGGTGGCGAAGTCATCCAGCAGACGCGGCTCTACAACCCGGATAAGGGCGTGACCTTTGCGATGCGAAGCAAAGAAGACGCGCATGATTACCGCTATTTTCCAGAGCCCGACCTGCCGCCATTGATCGTCAGCGACGCATGGATGGAGCGCGTTCGCGGTGAATTGCCCGAACTGCCAGCGACCAAGCGCGCACGTTATGTGTCGGATTTGGGCCTTACGGCCTTTGACGCAAGTGTTTTGAGCGCCGACCGCCCTATCGCCGAGTATTTCGAGGCTGCATTGGCGACCTTTGCCGATAACCCAAAAACCTTGGCGAACTGGGTCATGAACGAAGTGTTGCGTGAGACCACTGCCGACACGCTCGACAAGTTCAAGGTCAAACCTGCTCAACTGGCAGATCTGGTGCGGCTGATCGAAAAGTCAGTCATCAACGGCAAGATCGCCAAAGACGTGTTCGCTGACATGATTCAAAGCGGCGACGATGCCGAGGCGATCGTCGAGAAAAAAGGCCTGAAACAGGTTACCGATACCGGCGCGATCACGGCCATCATCGACGAAATCATGAACGCCAATCCCGACAAGGTCGCAGAGTTCCGCGAAGGCAAAGAAAGCCTGATTGGCTGGTTTGTGGGGCAGGTCATGAAAGCTTCGCGTGGCAAAGCCAACCCTCAGGTCGTCAACGAACTCTTGAGCGAAAGGCTCAAAGGTTGATGAAACTTGGCCGGTACGTATGACCTGTGATTCTGTGACCGGTCCGCAGGCCCTATGGCCTGCCTGTGATTCGGGTCGCAAATCGCAAGTCGCAATGCCGGGCACAAATCGCCGGCGCGGCTGGAGCCACGCGTACCAGGCACAAATCGCAGGCGCGGCTGGAGCCACGCGTACCGGGCACAAATCGTAGGCGCGGCTGGAGCCACGCGTACCAGGCACAAATCGCAGGCGCGGCTGGAGCCACGCGTACCGGGCACAAATCGCAGGCGCGGCTGGAGCCGCGCGTACCAGGCACAAATCGCAGCGCGGAGTCACGCGTACCAAGCGTAAATCGCAGGCGCGGCTGGAGCCACGCGTACCAAGCACAACGTTGTGCTGCCTGAAACCTGATTACCGGAAACCCGATACCCTAGATGGCGCCGGCCACTCGGAAGACTAGGTCTTCACGGAAGACTGGGCCTTGGATCTGGAATCCAATCGGCAGGCCATCTTGCGACAAACCGCAGGGAACGCTGATTCCAGGAAGACCCGCGAGGTTGCAGGAGATCGTAAAGATGTCTTCAAGATACATTTGCAGCGGATCGTCGGTTTTTGAGCCCAAGGGGAAGGCCAACGATGGTGTGGTGGGTCCCACGATCACGTCGACTTTCTTGAAGGCTTCTTCGAAGTCTTGGCGAATCAGTGTGCGGACTTGCTGGGCTTTTCGGTAGTAGGCGTCGTAGAAGCCCGCCGACAAGACGTACGTGCCCAACATGATGCGTCGTTTGACCTCGGGGCCAAACCCTTCAGAACGGCTCTTTTCGTAGAGTTCCGACAGCTCGGACGCCTCGGCGCGATGGCCGTATCGAACGCCATCAAAACGCGCCAGGTTGCTGGAGGCCTCGGCGGTCGCGATCAGATAATAGGTCGCGACGGCGTACTCCGTGTGGGGAAGCGAGACTTCCACAACTTCGGCGCCCTGAGCTTCGAGCGACGCGATCGTCTTCTGCACGGCGGCCACGATGTCGGGATCGACACCTTCGGTGGCGAAATATTCGCGGGGCAGGCCAATCTTCAGCCCCTTGACGCCCTGTCCGACATTTTTGGTCCATTCTTCAACGGGTACATCCATGCTCGTCATGTCGTGCCGGCATGGGCCTGCGATGACTTCCAAGATGCGTGCGGCGTCTTCGACGGTGTGGGTCATGGGCCCGATTTGATCGAGCGACGACGCGAAGGCAACCAGACCAAATCGGCTCACACGCCCGTAGGTTGGTTTAAGTCCCACGATTCCGGTCAACGCTGCGGGTTGACGAATCGAGCCGCCGGTGTCGGAACCAAGGCTTGCGGCACAAAGGTTGGCCGCAACGGCAGCGGCTGATCCACCCGAAGATCCACCAGGAACGCGGTCCGGGCTGATTGGGTTTTTCACCGATCCGTAGGCTGAGTTTTCGTTCGACGAACCCATCGCAAATTCGTCGAGGTTGGTCTTCCCGACCAGGATCGCCCCGGCTTCCTTGAGCTTGGTCACCACCGTTGCGTCGTAAGGCGACACAAAATTGTCGAGGATTTTGGAACCAGCCGTCGTACGAGCCCCCTTCATGCACATGTTGTCTTTGAGCGCGATGGGGACGCCGGCGAGCGGCCCTAAGGCTTTGCCTGCGGCGCGGTCTTGGTCGACTTTGCGCGCTTCGGCCAGCAAGGACTCGGCTTCAAAAACAGTGATGAACGCGTTGGTGGTGTCAGCGGCCATGGCCTTGATCGTCGATGCGACGGCGTCTTCGGCGTTGAGCTGAGCGTTTGCGTACAAAGAAAGTAGATCGGATACACCGCGAAAACTCATGGTTATCCCTCGATGATTTTTGGAACTTGGAACATGTGGTCCTGGACCGCCGGAGCGTTCAGGAGCACGTCTTCACGGGTCAGGCGCGCTTCGACCACGTCTTCTCGAAAGCGCATCGAAGTTTCGACGGCGTGAGCGGTCGGCTCGACGTTCGACGTGTCGAGCTCGTCGAGCTTGGCGACAAAACCAAGAATCCGAGTCAAATCGTGGCGTTGAGCCTCGACTTCTTCGTCGCTCAATCGAAGGCGACTCAGTCTTGCGATATTCAGCACCGTTTCACGTGTAATCTTCATTTCTCACCTCGTCTTGCGGCGATTTAACACATGCCGTGGATCGCCGAAATCCTCAATTCGAATGCGCTCGTCACTCAAACTTCACTTGAATGGCGGCATCAACGCGACCATCATTAGCGCGCCTCAGGCCCGGATAGTTGATGAAAACGAAGTACCTTGTTCTTGTCTTAGCCCTTGTATCCTGTTCTTCACCGCAAATCAGCCCCACTGAAACTGCTCCGCAGCCGGTTGAAGTGGCCAAGGCCAAAAAGCCCGTGGTGGCGCCTCAACGAATCATCCTGATGATCGGTGATGGCATGGGGATGAACTACGTAACTGCCGCAGCCTATGCAAATGGCGGCCCTCTGAAGATGATGAGTGCGCCTGAATTCGGCTCGCTGACGACGCATGAATACGAATTTGCCGGAACCGACTCGGCCGCTTCAGCGACCGCCTTCGCCACGGGACGAAAAACGCATCACGAAGGCGTCTCGGTCACGCCAGGGACCACACACGAGAACGAAATCGACCCTGACCGGCATATGACAACCGTGCTGGAATTCGCTCACAAGGCGGGTTGGAAGACCGGGCTGGTTGCCACGAGCCGCATCGTGCACGCGACACCAGCAGCGTTTGCGGCACATCGGACCAATCGTAACGACGCCGAAAATATCGCGCTCGATTTTGCGAAATCAGACGTCGATTTGTTCATGGGAGCGGGCTCTCAGTATTTCAATAAGCGCAAAGATTCGCGAGATCTCCTCACGGAGATGAATGCCCGAGGATACGCCACGCCGCTGACGGTCGAGGCCTGGAAAACTGTGAAGGAAAACAAGGCCATCGCGCTTTTCCACGACAAAGATATGCCCCCCGTCGCGTCGGGCGAACGTGCGATGTCGTTGCCCACGATGGTCAACGAAGCCGTGAAATTTTTGGACCGCGACAACCCCAAGGGTTGGGTGTTGATGGTCGAAGGGTCCCAAATCGATTGGTGTGGACATGACCTTGATGCCAGCTGTGCCATCGCAGAGACGCTTGATTTTGATGATGCCGTGGGTAACGCGCTGACCTACGCCCGAGGTCGAGACGACACCTTGGTCGTTGTAACCGCCGACCATGAAACAGGTGGGCTTGTGGTTATGGACCCTAGTTATGCTGAGCGTTTCATTGAGCCGCTCGGAGGGTCTAAGGCCGTCAGTAAGCGTGCGGCGTTGACCGACCTGAGCCTCGATGCCGCCCCCGACCCCGTGATGAGTTTCAAGCTTGGGACCCGAAGTGCTCAAGAGGTGGCAGATCCTGTCTCGGAAAAAGCCTCGTGGGGTATGGACGAGCTCAGCGATGACCGAATGACGCTGACCTGGGGCCACCTTTCCTTGGCATCACGCGCATTATGGAAAGGCCCCGATCGCTTCTACGGCGCCCATACCGTGACGCTTGTACCGGTATTTTCTGAAGGTCCGGCGGCTCGATTGGTGTCCGCCCAAACGGATAATGCCGATCTGGGCGAGATGTTGATTCGCCTGGTCAAAGACCAAAACCCAACGTCGATCCCGGCCATGCCCAAGACTCGCCCCAAAAACGTGATTTTGATGATCGGCGATGGATACGGCTTCAACTCGATGGCGCTGGGCAACTACGCGCTGGGCGAATTAAGCGAACGCGGCCTCCCAGTTCGCGGCTATGTTTCGACGCATGGCATCAACCGCCTGGTCAATGACTCGGCTGCCACTGCCACCGCGATGGCGACGGGTGAGCGCACCCGAGCCAAATCGATCGGCATGGTGGTCAAAGACGGCGAGTTTGTTCCAGGTGTGTCGGTATTGAGCCTTGCCGAGGCTGCAGGCCTTGCCACCGGACTGGTGACGACCACTCAACTGACGCACGCGACTCCGGCGGCCTTTTTTGGGGCGCGCCCCGAC
>JBFFMO010000394.1:0-4893 GCA_041554035.1 Allomicrovenator sp.
CGCAAATACTTGGCGAACCGTTATAACACGTGGGAAAAAGTCTGGCAGCGTGACGAAAACGGCGACATCAAAAAGGACGGTGACGGACGGCAGCTTGTGATTCCAATCAAGGAACGCGAAGCCAAACCGATCGTCTACTACGTGGGCCAAGAGATGCCCGACGACCTCTTCGACGCGTCACAGGCCACGGCAGACGGTTGGGACCTTGCGTTTCGTTCGGCTGTCGCCGCCTCCAAAGGCGTGACACCCGACAAAGTCGGCCGCACGTACATCCTTTGCCATAACCCCGTGACCGCTGACGATGCCCCAGAATGTGGGGGCGAAGGCCTCAAGGCTCGCACCGGCGACATCCGATACAACCAGATGTACTGGGTCGACCAATTCACGCAGGCTGGATTGCTCGGTTATGGGCCTTCGGGCGCTGACCCACTCACGGGTGAAATCGTGTTCGGCAACGCTTACGTCTACGGCGCAGAAGTCGAAACCTACGCTCAATACGCAGCCGATCTGGTTCGACTGATCAACGGCGACCTAACCGAAGATGATTTGGCCGATTCACGCTATATTTCCGAAGAACTTCAGGCTCGATTGGCTTCGGATTCGGCACGACCCAAGGCTCGTCTGGCCAACCTGAAAAACATGCGTGCCGACCGCGACGTTATGAAAATGCAGCCTCGTAAGGCCGCTAAAATGCGCGCGTTGAAGTCGCGCGGCCTGGAAAAACTGAGCTTTGATCGCGACGCCAATGTTCGTCATAAAATGCGCGAAGCGGGCTTCGACTCGATGTTGACCAACACCGAAATCACGGTCGGAAAATCCCGCGGACAGGCTGGTCCTAATAAACCGACTCCCAATGATGTGACGGCTGACCGCATCCGCCCCAGTAATTGGGCGACCGCCAAACAAATGAAAGGTCGCAAACAACGCATGATGGAGGCGGCACAGCGAAATCTTTACCTCTCCGCGTTTGCAGACGACGCCATCCTCGGGTTTGCCATCGAAAATAAAGACAAGGATCCGGCCGTCGTGCGCGTCCTGATTCGTGATGCCGTCTACAAAGCCGTCATGGAGCATGAAGTCGGCCACACGCTTGGTCTTCGACACAATTTCCAGGGTTCCTACGACTCGTTGAATTACCCGGATCAATATTGGGAGCTTCGCAAAGAAAACCTCATCAACTCGGGTGATATCGATTCGTTGTACGAAATGACCACGCAGACCGAAGCTCAGAAAGCTGGGAAAATGAACCAGTTTCAGTACTCCTCGATCATGGATTATGGCGGGCGTTTCAACAGCGATATCGAAGGGCTTGGTAAATACGATATCGCCGCGATCGTGTTTGGTTATTCGTCGGGTACCTATGAAGAATCCAAGGGCGTCGAGCCCGGATACGTGCATATTTATTCGTCGCCCGGAAACGCCCGCTCGCTCTTGCAGCGCTACGAAGACCCGACCTCGCTGGCATTTCCCACGTTGTTGGAAGAATACCACTACACAAGTGTGGCGCAGACCTTCACCAAGCTCGAGGACATGCGTAAGCGTGAATGGCGTAAATACAACGACGTCAAGACTGCCCGCGAAGCCGGTGGCCCCACAGCGCCGGTCGAAGTCCATTATATGTTCTGCTCGGATGAGTGGGTCGGCGCGCTGATGTCGTGCGATGTCTGGGATAGCGGCGCAGACCCCTTCGAAATCGTGAAAAACACGGTCAACATGTATCGGGAATATTACCCGCTGCACCACTTGCGCCGCGACCGCCCGTTCTTCTGGTCTGAAGACGTTTTGTACTCGATGTACTCACGCTATTTCACGCCGCTGACCCAGATTTACCAGAACTGGGTGTTCTCGTATTTCTATGGGACCGACGACGCACGCATGGATAATTATTATCTGTTTGCAGCCACGACAGCGTTCAACCAGTTGGCTGAAGTCATGGTGATGCCGCAGGTTGGTGGTTACGAAAAAGACGCCGGAAATACCTGGCGTTTGGTCGACTACACCCCAAGCCCTGATTATGACTTGAGCATCGGTCGTAGCGCGGGCAAGAATCTCTACACCGAATACGAGTACGATAGCGGCTATTATTATTTCGATCGCGTCAGCGAAGTCGGGCATTTCTGGGACTTCCTTGCGGCGTCATTCGCATTGACCGACTTCGAAACCACACGGCTCGGAGTCGACGATTCGGCTGACGAACTGACCTACTCGATCCCATGGTTCATGTTCTTCGAGTACGAACTCACCGACCTCTTTAACGCCATCTACACTCAGGACACGCGCTTCTTTGGTCCTCGAAACGTCGACGGCAAGGTCGTAATTCCGCGCCTTTCCCCCCTCGTGGCGGATGATGGCAACGGTGGCGACCTCTACTTTGACCCTGAGACAGGCCTGGAAATCCCAGGAGACTTGCCGGGCGAAGCCATCGATTTGGACTCCTCGTTCACGCAGCAACTCTATGTTGGCATGTACGGAATGGCGTTTTTCACTTCGAATTATTCGCTGAATTTCCCTGACCAGATGAAGGTCTTTCGGACTGGCGCTGGTGAACAAATTCAGGCTGGACCGGGATACGAGACTCTGACCTTCACCGACCCCACGACAGGGATCGAGTACGGAGCTCTTAACCCAACGGGCGAAGAGCCCTTCGCAGGCGGTGCCATGTTGGTTTCGTTGGGCGCAAAATACGCAGACGAATACGAAAACGCGGTCGACGAGGACGTTCAGACCGATGCGTACTATAATATGGTAGACGTCGTGGACCTGATTAACCTATCTCGTTCGATGTACACCTACTTCGGCACAAGTTTCTAAATGGGTATCGCACGCGAAAAAATAGACCAGTGGTTCATCGACTCGTTCGATCCTGAATTATGGGACGCCATCTGCAAGATGGATGCGGGCCAAAACGAGTATGGCTACGATCCGTTTGGGTTCCACCCCGAGTATTTGAAGTATCTAGGGCCGACCGCTCAATGGCTTTATCACCACTATTTTCGTGCCGAGACTCACGACATCCAGAACGTTCCGGATAAGGGCCGTGTGATCTTGATCGCCAACCATTCGGGGCAAATCGCGATCGACGGCATGATTCTGGGGTCAGCGATGCTCTTCGACCATAAACCGCCGCGTATCGTGCGCAGCATGGTCGAACATTGGGTGCCCACGCTTCCTTTTGTTTCGACGTTCATGGCGCGAGCGGGTCAAGTCGTAGGCACGCGTGAGAACGCGCGTCTGCTGCTCGACCGTGGCGGATGTCTTGCCGCCTTCCCCGAAGGCGTGCGCGGCATCTCCAAGACTTTCGACCGTGCTTACCAGCTAACCGAGTTTGGCCTGGGATTCATGCGCTTGGCGCTCGAAACCGATACCCCGATTGTGCCGGTTGGAATTGTTGGTGGCGAAGAGCAAATGCCCAGCGTGTATAATTTCGAAAAAGCCGCAGACTTATTGGGTCTTCCAGCGTTCCCGATCACACCCGCGATGTTATTATTGGGCCCCCTCGGCGCGATGCCCCTCCCCGTGAAATACCGACTCTATTTCGGCGAGCCCATGCATTTCGAAGGCAAATTCGACGATGAAGACAAGGTGATTCAAGCCAAGGTCGACGTGGTGAAGAGCTCAATCGACGCCTTGATTTCGCGCGGACTTGAAGAACGTGAAGGAGTCTTCTTTTGAACCGAAGACGTCAGCGAAAGGAACGAATCATCATCACAGGCATCGCTGGCCGCCTGGGACGGGCTCTGGCCAAGCGCCTACATCGCACCCACGAAGTCATCGGTATCGACAGGCGTTTCACGCCCCATATGCCCAAAGACATTTCGGTCGAGCGCGCCGACATCCGACGACGTCGTTTTGAAGACGTGTTTCGTCGCGAACAAATTGATGCGGTTGTTCACCTCAACATCATGCATAACCCGCGACAAGACTCGTCGCTTCATCATGATTTTAATCTGGTCGGCACGAAGAAGGTTTTTGAACTCTGCGCCGAACACAAAGTGCCGAAAGTCGTCGTTCTATCGAGCGCAAACGTGTACGGCCCCGATCCTAAAAACCCTCAATTCCTCACCGAAGATGCGCCTCTTTTGGCCGGAACTAATTTTGGGGCGATTCGGGATTTGATCGCGCTCGACATGTTTTGCAACACGTTTTTCTGGCGCCATCCCGAAATCGAAACCGTGATTCTGCGCCCCGTGCATATCGTAGGACAGGTCGATAATGCGCCGTCGCGTTATTTCAGGCTCGAACGCCCCATGACCTTGATGGGCTTTGATCCCATGATCCAATTGATCCACGTCGAAGACGTCGTGTCGGCCATCATTCGCGCCCTCACACCCGGAATCCGTGGTGTCTTCAATATCGCTGGGCCCTCCCCCGTTCCACTTTCGTTGGTGCTCGACAAACTTGGGCGACACCCCCGACACGTCCCCGAATTTGTGTTGCGGGCGATGCTGCAGGTCGGCTGGTCTTTCAAACTCAGTGATTGGCCATGGCCCGAACTCGACCATATCAAGTACGTGTGCATGGTGGACGACGAAGCCGCTCGAACTCAACTGGGTTTCAAACCTCAGTTTTCGGTCGATGATATCGTCCACGATTTGTTGCATCGCCAATTGTAGACCCCACCCGGGCGTGCTCTACATGCATACGACACGGGTTACCCAGGAGCCCCATGAAACTCGAAGACCTGAAAATCATCGTCACCGGCGCCGCCAGTGGACTCGGACTTTGTTTTGCGACCGAACTTGCCGCCGCTGGCGCCCACGTCATGGCCTGTGATGTCAACGCCGAGGCCCTCAAGAGCCTGGACAAAAGCACCGGTGATAACGTCAAAACCTTCATCGCCAACGTGGCCGACGAAGCTTCCGTGATGGCGCTCGTCGAGGCCACGGCCGAAGC
>JBFFMO010000395.1:0-4888 GCA_041554035.1 Allomicrovenator sp.
AGCGCCGCTGGCTTGAGTTCGATGAAGGCACAAGTGATTTGCAGAAGTTGGCCGACGAAGCCGCACGGAAATTGGCGAAACGACTGGAGAAATGAATGAGCGCACGCGAGCAGGCCCTTGAAGCATTGAAAACGGTGCTGCAAGGGGTGCCAGGCGTGCGTTTTGTCGATCGCCAAACAATCACGGAAGAGCTCGTTTCAGATGCACAACTTCCCGCGATTCTCGTTGATGAGACGCGGACTGAGTACAAATGGAACGAACGCCATGGACGGCGTGCCCTCGGGGCGCGGCTGGGTGTGACGCTGGATCTGCAAGTACGAGCCCAACGACGAACGGATGGCCCAGGCGCAAACGTGTCAACTATCCGGGAGGCGTTCGCCTTCGCCGTCATCGAGCACTTGACGAATAATCCGGAGCTCCGCTGCCAGCTGACGAATGAGCCAAACGAGACACCGCACGTTCAGGATTGCGCCGCTGGATTCGTGGTTGACTACCCAGTCGCCAAACACCCGTTTGGTCGGTGTCTGATCACGTTCGAAATGCAACTCACGGAATGCCCGGCCGACAACCGCGGCCGCACGAGCTGGAAGCAGCTCGTCATTGATTTGGTCTATCCGCATCCGGGTGATCCCGAAGAAAAACGAAAGACATTCACGCTCGATATTCCGAGCGCGTAATCAACCCCGCAGGAGCAGGAAATGGCAAACGCAGTCGGCGTCTTTACGACGCGGGCGACCGCTGGACCTCTGGCCTTTGGTCCAGACGCCGGCGATAACGTCCTGGTAGCGACGCTGGCCCAACGTGGACCATCGGATGTGCCCACTCTCATTACTTCATGGCCGCGCTTCTTGGCGACGTTTGGTGACGCCACCCCATCTGCCAGCGGCACGCGCTTCAGCACTGGTTACGAGGTCATTCGACGAATGTTCGACAAGGGCGTCAAGCGAATGCACGTGCTCCGAGTCATCGGCGCCGATGCTCTTGAGGCCTACACGGACTTGGTTGACCGCGCCGGTGTACCTTTGGACACCCTTCGCGTGTTTGGGAAAGGCGAGGGAACCTGGGCGAACAGCTACGACGTCGTCGTGGCAGATGGAACCCGCGCAGATACGTTCAAGCTGACCGTCTTGGACGGTGACGGCAAGGTTGTAGACGGTGAAGTCTGGGATAATCTTAAAATGAACGATGCAGCGCTCGAGCGGCTTAACAACGGCTCGAGTTTCATTCGTGTATCCAACCTAAACAGTGTTACCGCGGCACCGCTGAATCGTCCTGCGACCGGCACCTTCAGTCTTGGGACCGATCAAGCAGGCGTAGATGACAATGATTTGGTTGCGGCCGACATCGTCGGTACTGAGGCAGTGGGCGTTAAGACAGGCCTGAAAGCATTTCGCTCTGGTTTGTACGGTCGTGGCTTCATCATCGCGCCGGATTTGGATACCGACTCGGCAGTGCGAGACGAACTGATCGCGCAAAGTGAAGCGTATTATCGGGTGCCATTGTTCAGTTCAAGTGAAGGCGACAACGTTGCGGCGGTGATCGCCGACGTGCCGGAGTGCATCGCATTCAATGGCGGCTACTACTACCCACGCGCAAAAGTGCAAGACGTGCTCACAGATGAGTACAAAACCATCCCTGTGACCGGCCATATCATCGCAGATTGGCTGAAGGCTATCGCGCAAACGGGGCCGGGGAAGGCGCCAGCCGGCAAAGACTTCAAGATTGATTTCGTGCTCGGTATTGAATCGCAGTCCAACGGTATGCCGCTCATTGACGCTGGTGTCGCAGAATCACTTCTTGCAGTTGGCATCAATCCTATCTGGGACCGCACGGGTAACGGCCCACGCTGTTGGGGTGCTCGAAGCACATCCGATGAGGCTGCATGGCAGTATATGCATGCCGGCTACTTGTGGTGCCGGATCGGCCACGCCGTCCAGGGCGCACTTGATGAACTCGTTTACGACATCGCTGACGACTTGTTCTTCAGTCAGGTTGAAGGCGGCATCAGGAGCTATTTGAGTGACCTGACGTCCGCCGGAGCCTTCCGTGGACGGGTTCCGCTTCCAACAGAAGATCCGGACCCAGACACCCATGCATTCGGGGTGGTGGCTGACGAGTCGTTGCTTTCTGACAGCGACAAGAACAACGGCATTGTGCGGGCTGAGCTTTGGTTCCGGCCTGCCGGTGTCGCTGAAACCATTTACGTCAAGGTTGCTAAGCGCAACGAGTAAAGGAGCTGTGAGATGGGAATCGAAAGCAAACGTGACAACTCGCAATACCTCGTTTACTTCCAAGAGTTTCCAGGCGTGTTCTTCAACTCAAAATCTGGAGGAACAATACAACGCACGGTCACACAACGGCAGCAAGCTGGGCCAAACTTTGGCGGTCCTGTAAATGTAGCAGGCCCGACAAGCGTGGGTCAGATCACGGTCACGAAGGACTATGACGACTTCCGCGATAAGGCACTTGAACTCTGGGCTCTTGGATGGGCCAACGGCGTCCAGCTTGAGCTGACACTCGTTGTTCAGCCTATGTCGGCATCGGGAGTGCCTTCGGGCAAACAAGACCGTTACGAGGGCTGTGCGCTCGTTGAGTTCAACAAGCCTGATGTAGACCGCCAAGGTGGTTCGGTTGCGGAACTCAGCTTAACAGTACAACCACGCCGCATGATCTGATGGCCGCCGTTATGCTCAAGTTTGAGCGTCGCCAACCTGAATTGTCGCAGATGGTGTGCACGTTCTGCGGGGTGGCCTTCACGGCCGTAATCTATATCCGGCGAGCGCATATATGCCCAGAATGTGGCGCCAGGCGTGCACTTCCCATCAAGGAATCAAAAATACCAAGGCTTGTCTGCTACAACGCAGACGGTCAAATCGAGGGAGATTAAATGTTGTTTGATGTTGGCAAGACAGAAACCGTCACATTACAGCGGGGTTGGATTGATCCAGAGACCAAACAAAAGTTTCTGGGTCCGGTTATCCTGCGACAGCCGAGCGTCGAGGATGAGATTCAACGAGACATACTTATTGCCGAGTTGGCGGGTGCACAGCCGATGATGGCCCGCTCTCGCACCGTCGAACTAATGGCCCTTGTGTTGCAGTGCATTGTGAGTTGGGATGGTTTGCCACAACCGCGATTTGAACATCTGCGTGGCCTGACGTCGTTGGATGCTGACAGGCTTGTGGCTGGCATGAATAGAGCCCAGCAATCGGAGCAATCGGGAAACGAACCATCTCCCGCAGTGAGCTCATAGACCGAATTGCCGGCCTAATCATGTTGTCGAACGCAACCGGTATTCCCTTCGAGTCACTGCTCAAGACAAACCAATTCGAGCGCAATGTTCTGGTCGACGCTGTTAAGCTGATGAGGAAGAAAAATGGCTGAAGCACGGCTGCGTATCATTACCACGGTGAGTGGCGATGCCGACAAGCAGTTAGTTGGGATGCGGCAAAACCTCCAAGGCTTCAACCGTGAGCAAGAGCGCACCCTTACGCGCACTCGGCAGCTCGCCGGTGGCGCAGCGACTGCGCTTGGCAGTGTCACGCGAAACATCTTCAGTTTGCGTACGGCCATTGTTGGAGTCGTCACTTCGACCGCTGGCATGTCCGTGCTGGAGATGACGATTGGCAGCGCCGCCAAAATCAACCAATCGCGGAAATTACTCGGATTGGTGCTGCAGGATACCCAGAAGGTTCAGGCTGCAGAAGTTAAGGCGCGAGAACTTGTCGCTGAGATTCCGTCGTTGGATTTCAGCGATGCCTTAAACGGGATGTCGAAGCTTGCCTTGGTTGGCGGGAAGAACGTCGAAAAGACTGCGGAATTAGTGCGTTTAGGCAAGGCCTTGGAAGGACTTGATCCTGCACAAGGTTTCGAAGGCGCAATGTTCGCCTTAAAAGAACTCGAAACCGGTGACACGATGTCGCTGCGCGAGCGATTCAACATCAGGCTACCAACACAGCAGGAGGCAAAAAAGGCGGCGAAAAAGGCCAAGAAAACGATTCAGCAATACTATCTCGACGAGTTAAATGCCCAAATTTCGAAGACATATAAAGGCGGTGTAACTGCGTTGCTGGCGTTGCAGAATGACACAATTGACGGCCAACTCCAGCAAATCAAGACGCAGTTTACCAGTAAGTTTGCGCAAATTGGCCAGTCATCAGCCAACGCGATGCTTCCTGGTCTACGGGAGCTCAATACTGAACTCGGGAAGTGGTTGACGTCGGACGAGTTCGCAACCTTCGTCAAGGACTCGAGTGACGGCCTGAAGACCGCGGCCCTTGGAGCCATCGAACTCGCGAAGCAACTGCCAAGCATCGTTCGCGATACGAAGGCGTTTGTCTCGGAAAACAAGACGTTGTTGAAACTGGTTGGTGGCGGCCTCTTTGCCAATAAACTAACTGATGGGGTTCTCGGTCGTGGGCTGGGTAGTCTTGGCATGGCGCTTGGTAAACGTGCGCTACTTGGCACCGGGAAAAAGGGCGGTATGACATCAATGTTGGGGGGGATAAATGCAGCTGGCGCCACGCCAGTCTACGTCGTCAATATGGGTGAAATGGGGACAGGCGTTGGGGATGCACTCGTTTCTGTCGCGGGAAAGGGAGGCAAAGGCGGCAGCATGAAAGCACTGGCGCGATCACTCAGTATGGGTGGCGCGCTCTCGGAAGGTGGCCTGGCTGGGGTGGCTGGGCAATTTGGCGCCGGCACTGCGGCGGGCATGTTGGCTATTCCGGCCGCCTTCATCGGTGCCGGATTGGCGCTTAAGCACAGCAGTGAACTGACGGTTCGTAATTTGCGGATCGCAGACGGTCTGGCGGGTGAGTCCAGATGGGATAAAGCGGCTAAGGTGTCGATGGTGACACGCTCCAAGACAATGGGGGCACATGGCCTC
>JBFFMO010000396.1:0-4884 GCA_041554035.1 Allomicrovenator sp.
CTTGGGTTGAAGATCGAGCGGCAAATCGCCGACTTCATCCAAGAAGAGGGTCCCACCGTCCGCAGCGCGAAGGACTCCCGGATGATTCGACGTCGCTCCGGTGAATGCGCCTTTGCGGTACCCAAAAAGCTGGCCTTCAAAAAGCTCGCGGGGAATGGCTGCGCAATTGAACGTGATGAACGCGCGATTTGAGCGGGGTGATGACTTGTAGACCGCATGAGCCACCATTTCTTTGCCAACCCCCGATTCGCCGAGCAACAACACATTGGCCCGAGATTTTGCGACACGCACAACGTCCTTGAGAAGATCGCGGCTTGCAGTGGACGCGGCGATGAATCCAGGAAGGTTGGGAACATGTTCGGTCACAGACGAACTTGCCGGGTTGGTGAGACCGCGCAGCATCACCACCTCGAGCGCCATGCTCGCCATCTGAACCATCATCTGCAAAACGGTGCGTTCATCGGGCATCAACGTTCCGCCAACTCCGACGCGGTATCGCCGCCCAGCACCATCGCCGAACTCCAGGAACTCTGCGGGTTCAAGTTCTGAAGAGTGCCGGATCGGGATGGGTTTTCCCTGCTGCGGCAACTCATCAAGCCAAATAATGGAATGGCCAGGGAACAGATTCCTCCACTGAAGCAGCAGGTCCACCAATTCATCAAGCACCTGACTCGGGCTGATGCCACGCGTCGAGAGGCGATTGGTCGCCTGCGCGATCACCGATAGACCGCCGTTTTCAACAAGCGCCGTCGATTCGTGCTCCTGCATTCTTTGTTTGAGCAATTCGATCGCATCAAGCCGATAAGGCGCCGGCACAGCAATGCCAGCTTCTTCCATCAACCTTGAAGACTCCCGGAGGCGTTCGTCCGCGTCCGATTCGTCCAACAACACGGCGCACATCGCACGCAGACGACTGGCCAACAACCATTGAGCCCGGTCCCCCACCCGCATGAATGCTGCTTCTGCGGCATCTGCATGCTGGAACGCTTCGGTCACGCGTCCTTCCAACGCGGCATGAAGAGCCTTGAAGAGTCGCAAGGCCGACGAACACCAAAACATCGGCATGCGTTCTAAGGCGCGTTCTGCGCGACGCAAAAGCAGTCGAGCGGAATCCAGATCGCCGGACAAAACGGCGGTGTAATAAGCCAAAGACAGAGAGTAGGTCTCATAAATGGGCATGGTACCGATCTCTTGCTCGGTATCCGCGGCTCGACGGAAAGCCGCGGTCGCCTTCCTCGAATCGCGGCTTGAAATCGCCGCGATACCCTCGGCGAACGCCCCTACCACGCGGGAAAGCGGCGCGCGGTATCCACCTTCATACGCTCCGTATCGTTCCTCGATCTGGCGAGGCTCGACCGTTTCATCGCGCAGGTAGGCGACTCGAACATCGGTATAGGCAAGCTCAATGGGTGCCCATTTACTGCGCCTGGCCTCGTTTAGACCCAATTCGATCAGATCAACGGCCCTGTCGAATTCACACTTTCGACAGGCAATTTCTGCCTCGGCACTCAGGAGCAACACAGAAGGCCAACCAGGCTCCACGCGGTTCATAAGCGCAGACTTCTGCGCCGACCGCAGATACGCTTCAATAGCATCCAACGATTCCGCACCCGTGAGCATCATCCAAGCAAGGTAGCCAGAACCACGCATCTCAGCGACCGGGAGACCTTCACGACGTGCTGCGATCACCAATTCCTGAAAGAACCGAATCGAATCGACGATGCACCCGCTCAGATGCGCCGAGATCGATCCGACTTCCCAGGCAGCCCATTTCACCACAACCGAGGTCGACAACCGGAAGTCGTCTTGGCTCTTTCGACGCAACTGTTCATGCAGCCCGGCGTCGCCCAAATGAAATGCAGCCCACATTTCGGCGACTCGAAGCAAAGCCCGAAACTCCGCAAATTCCCCATCCATCACGCGCTCCGCGTGCACCACATGGGCGTTCACCCGCCCTGGACTGAATAGGCGTCCATCGGGTGAGGCGTACAAAAGGGCCGCAACGGTATGAAGTGGGGCAACGAGTGACGCCGGCCAATTTGCCAGTTCTGGATGCTGCAGTGCAGGCGCGATGAGCGCCCAAGCCCCCTGCAGGTCGTTCTTCCAGAGAACTTTCAACATCGCCTGGGCGATTTGAGCCGAGAGCCATACCGACGAGTCAGACTGAGGACTGCTGAGAGTCGTCAAAATCTTCGACTCCGCGACCCCCCAACGCGCACCAAAAATCTCGTCGTAAAACTCGAGTGAGACTTCCGGACCTTCAGTGACAGCGGTGTGTTGTCGAGGCGTTTCGATGGGTGAAACGAGGTCTCCCGGTTCTTGCGTTGCCCCGAATTCACGCAGTCGTGAAAGCAGGCGACGCTGGGGACGGCGAGACTCTTTCTCGTCGACCGGCAGTTCCCAACGATAGACGGTCAAAGGAGTCACACCAATTTCTTCCGCAAATACTTCGCGTGATAAATCCCCCCGCAGGACTCTGATGTCTTCAGGACTCATGTGGATGACAACGTAGAAACCAGAGGAAAAGAGACCACAAATTCCGCACCCGATTCGGGTTCGGACTTCACTGTGATTCGCCCGGCATGCGCTTCAACAATCGCAAGGACCATCGCCAATCCCAAGCCGGTTCCGCTTCCATCGTTGCGACGGGTGAAAAACCGGTCGAAGACTCGATCAAGGTCTTCCGGTCGAATCCCTGCACCGTCGTCTTTTATGCGGACAAAGATCTCATCGTCAGCTCGCCACATCTCAACGAGAACCGAAGACTTTGCAAACGATTGAGCATTGGAGACCAGATTTCTAAAAGCCGTCTCAAGATGTTCGGGCGATCCGTTCACGAATGCCGGAACAACCTCGCAGGTGATCACGACTCCCGGATATCGCTCATCGGATGAAAGTGTCGAACTCAGATTCTCAAGCAGCTTGCGTACATCGACGTCTTCACGCTCTGCACGCGGAAGACCCGACTCCGCATGCGCCAGATCCAGGAAACGCGCCACGACGGTTTCCAACCTCGCCGAGCTATCACGCAAGATCCGGGAGACCCTCGCCGCACGTTGCGCGTCCAACTCCCGATCCTCCATGCTTTCGGCAATTGCCCGAATCGCCGCGAGCGGATTTTTGACCTCATGGGCCATGTCCGCCATGAACCCCTCGGTCGCAATATTGCGACGTTCCAACGCAGCCAGCAGTTGGTTGAACGCCTGTCCTACCTCGGCGATCTCGCTCTGCCCCTCAATCTCAATGGGTGCCGTCGATACGGGCGGAGCCGTTCGGGCCAACACTTGGTCTCGAAGTCGGCTGAGGGGTCGCCCCACGCGCAGGCCAAGCCAAATCCCAAAAACGCCGCCGAAGAGCAAAACCACCAACATGAGGCGAAGCACGGCGTAGCGTTCGCCATACAATGTCCCAAGCGACCGCGCGCTGCCCGCAACAGCGTAGACATATCGCGGCTCGGAACTCCCAAAATCGATGCGCTGCACGTACTCACACAAAAGCAGTTGGTCGTTCATCGCAAAACGACACGAGCCCGCCTTCTGTTTCTCGACCGCTTCCAGCACGACCTTTCGGGTCGCGACCGGCGGTTGCTCTGCATCCCACATCGCGAGAGTCGGAACCTCCTGAGGGAAGAACATCACCCGCTCGCGAATACTGGGTCCGGAAGACCCATCAAAGGTCCGGGAGTCCTCATGATCGAGAATATGAACCCGCACGTCGAAGGATTCAGCGCTGCGCAGAAAATCCTCATCGGGACTGGATTTGCGTACATGATCGCCCACGACATCGGTCGCAGACCTAAGCGACTGACGAAGTTGAACACCCACGGCGTCATCAAATGGACTGGTGAGCCAAACAAAAATGACCGGGAGAGACACGATCGCGATCACAACGGCAACAAGCCGAAACCGCAGTGACTGCAGATACTTCAAGCCCTACCTCTTCCAACGATAGCCCGCGCCAATCACGGTCTCGATGCGATCAAAGGACGCATCGATGGTCTCGAATTTCCGCCTTAATCTACGCACATACGTGTCGACAATACGGTCGGCGACGATCGAGTCATCGCCTCGCGCCAATTCCATCAAACGGTCACGAGACAACACAATCCCAGGCCGCCGCACGAACGCCTCGACCAGGCGAAACTCGGTCACGGTGAGTGATAACGATTGTTCGTTGAGCTGCACATCCATGGTCTCAGCATCGATTCGAATCGGGCCCAACTCCAAGAGGTCGACCTGTCGCGGCCCGTCGGATTTTTTAATTTCTTGGCGCCGCAAAAGCGCTTTGACCCGGGCCATCAACACCCGAGTACTGAACGGTTTTGCAACAAAATCGTCGGCACCAAGCTCCAAACCCAACGCCTCATCGATATCGTTGTCACGTGAAGTCAGAAGGATGATCGGAAGGTCATCGCCGCTTTCTCGCAGACGTCGACACACCGAAAACCCGTCGAGCTTTGGCATGTTCACATCCGAGATCATCACATCGGGACGAGTGTTCGCGATGCACACCAACGCTTGTTGCCCATCGCATGCGCTCGTCACCTCAAAACCTTCGTCTTCACAGGCCATGACAAGCACATCGAGTACAGATTGGTCGTCGTCCACCACTAGAATTCGGGTCATTTGCGCTACTCCTTGATTCCCACAGCGTAAAGGTATCCTTCTTCAGTGCCAACGACCACCACGCCGGACTCAGACACCGCGGGCGTGGCTAGAATCGGGAAAGCATTCTCGGGCTCATGCCAACACTGGTCTCGCCACACCCTGTCTTGTGATCCCAGGTCGGTGTGGTTGGCCAACGAATACTCCCAAACGGCATCACCACTGGCCACGTCATGGGCGTGCAAAGCTCCATCCATGCGGCCCACCAACACAATATCGC
>JBFFMO010000397.1:0-4880 GCA_041554035.1 Allomicrovenator sp.
AATTCCAGCATCGACATCGCCCAGAAAAAACCTGTCCTCGTTAAAGCCTTGGACGACGCTTTCCTCGGAAACCGCGGTTTCCGACACGATTTTCGCAACAAACGAAACACCGTCGATCGTAAAAAGCACTTCGCTGCGCTGGGAATTCACGCTCACCAGTTGCGCGCTCATAGGGTTGGGCAGGAGCGGCCACCCTTGACGCGAGGGTATATGAACCAGATAGGGCCGCTGCCAATTGAACACGCACCAACCGTCATCCAATGACTGGTAGGCTCGCCCTTCCAGTCGGGCTTGTGCGGCGCCGTCGGACTCAAATTCTTGCCCGCCCAACATGATGGCGCCGTCTCCCACGATCAGCTGATGAGGCCCAACCCAGCGCTCGTCGGCGCCTGGCGAGATCCCGTGATTCCACCTCAACGCTCCGCCACCATCGACTCCACGAAGCACCAGATCTGCGCCGTGCCAAGACACCGGCCAGGCATCTTCGACACAGTCCAACTCGAGGTCTTCGGTGGTGCTCAAGATGAGCGTCGCAAAGCGGGCGTCGTGGCGACCGGGAATGGCGATCGCGACAAATCGACCGTCGGCCGAAACCACCAACGCGTCGGAAGGAAGCGGATTGGGTTCGTCGTAGAGGTCCTCGACGTCGATTTCCTGGGCGTGAATGTCGTGAATCACCGACAAAAACCCAACGCCGTCCTCGTCATGAACGATGTAGACCGAGTCACCGTGTCCAGCGATGGCGCTGATATGGCCAGTCTCGAAGATGATCTCAAGGTCGCGCTCTTTGTTTTGCGCAAAGAGCAAACCGGCATCTTCCGCGACTCCAACCAGTGAAGACCCGACCCAGATCACACGGTTTGTAAAACGTTCCGGAAGAGCTTCGATACCCGCGATCAGCGGTTTTGCTCCGGCAACCCACGAGGGCAGCACTTCGGGTGAAATGTCCGCAAGCGTCGGCTCTTCGAAGAGTCTGCCGCGCCATGCCGAAAACACGGAATCGACCGAACCCAGCCGGGGCGAAAGCATGCAGGTCTTGCGCTCAACGCTGAGGCGTAATTCGATCTCAAGCGTCTGCGTGAATTTGGCACGGGCCGTCACCCACGTGTTGCCGTCTTCATCCTGTAATTCCCCCACCAAAAGGACATCCACTGGGCCTGGTGAGCGACGCAGAGGCAGACTCACGGCATCTGTTTCCAGACCGGCATCACGAGAAAGCGCGTCGAAAAACGTGCGTGTCGACTCAAGATTCTCGCCCAGAAACGCAGCTTTTCGCTGGTAGGCGTGGGCGAAATCAACGCAGAGGACACATTCGCCGCCGGCATAACCCAGACGGTAAACATCATGTCCCCCAATCACTTCGTGTGACAGGTCGAGTTCGAGCTCGAAAAAACTCAAGGGAGCCTCGTATTAGTTGCTTTCAAGCTCTTTGAGCTTGTCCATTTGGTCGACCGTCCGAAGGGGCTCGACCAATTCATCGAGGTCGCCTTCAAGGACTTGTTCCATGCGATGGGTCGTGAACCCAATTCGGTGGTCGGTTATTCTGGATTGCGGAAAATTATAGGTTCGAATGCGTTCGGACCGGTCGCCCGAGCCGACCTGGCTCTTTCGATCGCTTGCGATCGCGGCATCATGTTCACGTCTTTGCTGTTCCAAGATGCGCGATTGCAGCACTTTCATGGCGCGCGCTTTATTCTTGTGCTGGCTTCGTTCGTCCTGACATTCCACCACGGTACCCGTGGGAATATGCGTGATTCGCACCGCTGAATCGGTTCGGTTGACGTGCTGCCCACCGGCTCCCGACGCGCGGAAGGTGTCGATGCGCAAATCGCTGTCATTGATATGAACTTCGACGTCCTCGGCTTCTGGAAGCACCGCCACGGTCGCTGCGCTGGTATGGATTCGGCCTTGAGATTCGGTCTCAGGCACCCGTTGAACCCGATGCGTGCCGGATTCGTATTTGAGGTGGCTGTAGACTTGGTCGCCCGAAATCAACAACACGATTTCTCGGAACCCACCCTTGTCGGTTTCATTCGTGTTCACGACTTCGATCTTCCAGCCCACGCGGTCCGCGTAACGTTGGTACATGCGGAAAAGTGTAGCCGCAAAAAGAGCTGCCTCTTCCCCACCGGTTCCGGCGCGGATTTCCAAAAAAACGTTTTTGGCGTCCAAGGGGTCGGGGGGAATCAAGAGCATTTTGATCTTGGCGCCCAATTCTTCGTGTTCGACTTCGAGTCGCGCGAACTCTTCTTTGGCCATGGCACGCATGTCTGGGTCTGAATCTCCCATCAACTCGCGGTTTTCGGCCATTTCATTCCCGACGGCCTCCCAGCGGCTGTACGTCTGCACGATTTGCTGCAAACGCCCATGCTCTTTGGCAATGCGCTGGTATTCTTTGGGGTTGCCAGCGATCTGCGGGTCTCCAAGTTGGCTTTCCAACTCGTCGTACCGCCCTCGGATTTCATTCAGTCTGCCAAACACGTTCTGTGCCTCGAAAAAGCCGCGCAAAACCTAACCCAAACGCGCGGAAATCGCGAGTCGGTTCGTTGCGTCAACTCAGTTCCAGACGTTTCGCGAGTCGGTGAAGGTTCGAACGGTCAACCCCCAAGGCACGCGCGGCCTCGGCGTAATTTTGTCCACAAGCGGCGAGCGCTCTTGAGATCAGGTTCGCCTGGAACTCGCGGGTGGCCAGGGTCAAATCAGTTCCAAACGAGGAGCCGATCTCGGCGGGCAGGCTCAAGTCCGCGCTTTCGAGGATCACCCATTCTAACGTTCCGTCACCCCGGGTTTGAGCCCTAAGTGCGGCCCTCATCAAGACGTGTTCGAGTTCCCGAACGTTGCCTGGCCAAGTGTAGGCCCTCAGATCTTCAAGGGCATGGGGCGACAAGCGCAGTGGTTTTGTTCCCAATTTTCCGCGATGCCGTTCTAAGAAAAATCCTGAAAGCAGATCAATATCATCCAATCGATCACGCAGTGCAGGGACTTGAATCGGGTACACGCTGATCCGGTGGAAGAGATCTTCGCGAAATCGTCCTTCTGAAACCTCGACCTCCAAATCGCGGTTGGTTGCGGCAATCAGCCGAACGTCGACGCGCTCAGACCGATCACTACCCACCCGCTGAATTTCACCAAATTGGATCGCTCGCAGGAGTTTGGCCTGAATGGCGAGGGGCAGTTCCCCTATCTCGTCCAAAAAAAGCGTCCCTCCTTCGGCCAGCTCGAATTTGCCCATCCGGTCTTGAATTGCGCCTGTAAACGCGCCTTTCACGTGCCCAAAAAGCTCACTTTCAGCGATCGATTCTGGCAATGCGGCGCAGTTCACATGAACCATCGGCTTAGCGCGGCGTAACGAAAGGTCGTGCAACCTATGCGCGACCAATTCTTTTCCGGTGCCAGTCTCGCCGGTGATGAGGACAGAGAGATCGGATTTGGCCACGATCTGCATTTCGTCGTCGAGTCGTTTCATGAAGCGGCTTTCACCAATGAGCTCCACGGGACTCGACCGACTCAATAGTGAGACGATTTCCTCTCCGCGATGGACCCTCTCTTGAAGCCCCTCAATTTGCCTCCCGACTTGTAGGGCCGCCGCAGCGAGCGCAGCGAAGACCCAAAACCGCTCGACGATCTCCGGGGTAAAACGATCGGTTCCTGCGGCGTCCACCGTCAACACTCCGAATATCTCATCGCCTACCGTTAACCGTGCACCCATGCATGAATGGACCGAGGTCATTTCGTCGAAGCCTCCCTCGGTAAGCATTCCATCGTAGGGGTCTGGGCGTGGATCGTCCGACGCGAATACCACCCCGGTTTTGGTGGCGAGAATGGCCGCCAGGCGAGGATGTTCTGCAGGCAGAAACCTTCTTCCCATGATTTCACGGGGCAATCCGAGGGCTGCAGCGGGCGCGAGCTCTTTGCCTTGACACAGAAGTATGGCCGCCGCGTCAAAGGGCACCGAACGGCGCAGTTGTTCAAGCAAACGCGCCAATCGTTCTGGTTGTGAAAGCGACCGGGTCAGATCTCGAGCGACCTCGAGGGCCCCCATATCAAAGTCCAGTGCCGTGGTTTTGGATCGTTTTGCCATGCCCGCGCTCCGATGAGACGTAGTCAAATTGACCACAAACAAGTTGTCACTTTGACCACCACATTCGTATACGCCGGATCCATGAAAACACATAGTGAAAATAAAACAACAACTTACAAATCGGAAAAAGTTGGTCTGCTTGTTGCTCTAAGGAAGAGGCGTAACCCCTAGAGAGAGGAAAACATGAAATCGCTGTTCACCATCCCACTGCTTCTGGCTCTTATCAGCTCCATCGGGTGCCAAAAGACCCCTCCCGCTGCTGCCCCGGCCATCGAGCCCGCAGTGGCACAACCCACCAGCGGTGTCCCCGTCGCGCTTGAGGATATTGACCCCGCGACCCTTCCCGTCGAAAAAGCCGTGTTGGGCATCGCTCCCAACGCCGCCCCACCCATCACGCGTGACCACCCGGCCAAGGTGATCGTCGAGGTCGAGGTGGTCGAGAAGACCATGGAAATCGCAACCGGCGTCAATTACACCTACTGGACCTTCGGTGGTGCGGTTCCGGGCCCGATGATTCGCGTTCGACGCGGCGACTTCGTTGAGTTTCACCTCAAGAATCGTCCTGACAACACGATGCCGCATAATATCGACCTTCATGCGGTCACAGGCCCTGGCGGCGGCGCCACCAGTAGCTTTACGGCGCCGGGCCACCAAACTCAGTTCTCGTTCCGAGCGCTGAATGTTGGAACGTTCATCTATCATTGCGCCACGGCTCCCGTGGGCATGCATATCGCCAACGGCATGTACGGCTTGATCGTCGTCGAACCTGAAGAAGGATTTCCAAAGGTCGACCGCGAAT
>JBFFMO010000398.1:0-4879 GCA_041554035.1 Allomicrovenator sp.
ACGCCGCGAATCAGATGAGGACGTATGTCCTCCCAGGATGCGTGGCGAAGCAGATCTGCAGCGAGTTTGGTTCGGATTTCATCGGTCATCATGACACTCGTCGGCGAAGGGAAAGCGTCGCGAACAACCTACTGCCTCAGGGCGGGCCGCTCAAGAAAACCGTCAATTCGACCCGAGACCGTGCCGCTTCATTTTTTCGATGAGCGTGGTTCGGCTGATTTCGAGCCGCCTTGCGGCTTCGCTCTGGTTCCCCCCGGTTTCCCGAAGTGTGCGTGCAATGATCTCGCGTTCAAATCTTGAAACTTGGTCGTGTAATCCAGTCATGGAACCTGTGTCGGGGACGCGATGCGCAAAGGGGTTTTCGTCGATGAGTGGACCCTCCGACAGCACCACCAATCGCTCGATCACGTGCTGAAGCTGCCTCACGTTTCCCGGCCAATCGCCTGACTCCAATGCGTTTAACGTCGGCTCGCTGAGCCGAATATTTCCCATTCCGAACCGTTGGGTGGCCTGTCGGAGGAAGTGCTCCGCCAACGGGCGAATATCATCGCGGCGCTCACGAAGCGGAGCCAGATGAATTTCGACCACGTTCAATCGGTAGTAGAGGTCGTTTCGAAACGTGCCGACTTGTGTAGCTTCCAAGAGGTCTCGGTTGGTTGCCGCGACCAACCGAATATCAATGCTTTCGGTGCGGTCTTGGCCGACGGGTCGGACCTCTCGTTCCTGGATGACTCGCAATAACGCGCCTTGGACCTCAAGATCCAATTCACCGATTTCATCCAGGAAAAGCGTTCCCATATGGGCTTCGCGGAAGAGCCCACGCCGGGCGGAATCCGCTCCAGTGAAGGCTCCTTTTGAGTGTCCGAAAAGTTCGGCCTCGGCGATCTCTCGGGGAACAGCTGCACAGTTGAAGGTCACAAATGGCGCGTTCTTTCGCCCCGATCCGTGTGCGATGGCGCGCGCAATCAGCTCTTTTCCTGTTCCGCTTTCTCCAGTGATTAAGACGGTCACGTCACGGGCGGCAACACGTTCCACAATCTGAGCAACCTCGAACATCTGCGGTGACGAAAACACCATGAACGACGAGAGCAAAAGGGCGCCGCGCAGCTTCTTATTTTCCGCCGAAAGGCGAACACGAGCCAGGCTGGACGAGACCACTTTTAAAACATCTAAAGGGTCAAAAGGTTTCGAGAAATAGTCGATCGCTCCGGCCTGAATCACTTCCACTGCGTGTCGTTCAGACCCGTGCGCGGTGATGACGATGGTTCCTACCGGGTTTTGGGCAGCGGCGAGCTTTTGGAGCAATTCCATGCCTCCAACCTTGGGCATTTTTAGGTCGGTGATGACCAAATCAATGCCTCCAGATTGGATTCGCTGAAACGCAATATCCCCGTTTTCTGCTTCCTCGACCGTGATACCTGCATCCTCAAGAATCACCCTCAAGGTGAAGCGAATGGAGGCCTCATCGTCGACGACGAGGACCTTGGCCCATAGTGTATTCAATTCAGGTCTCCCATTTTTGTCGACAGCAGCACGGTCGCTTCGCAGCCTCCGCCGGGTTGATTGGTGAGTTCAATGGAGCCTTGATGCGCATCAATGATGCCTTGGGCGATGGAGAGGCCGATTCCAGTGCCTTTCGCGCGAGTGCTGACGCCGGCTTCAAAGACTCGGGTAGCGATTTCCTCGGCGATTCCAGCGCCCTGATCTCTAATTCGGACGTGCGCAACATCATGGTCGTTGCTGACGCTCAACGTAATGGTTTGGCCCGCGGAAGAGGCCTCCAATGCGTTTTGCATCAAGTTGACGAGGACGTGTTGTATTTGCCGTCTGTCGCACTCGACAATCACGGGCTCGTGACTTGATTTTCGAAGCTGGATTTTGAGCGAAGCTGCGTGGTCTTCATAAAGCGCGACGAGGTCGTCCAACATCAGGTTCAGGTCAACCGAAGCGGGCTCGATATCACCAAAGGGGCGGGCGAAGGTTAGGAAGTCGTTCAGGATTTTGGACATGCGCAGGACTTCGTCGACGACCACCCCGAGCCGTTCTGCCTCCCGCGAGCCCGGCGGGGCGTTTCGGGCCTGATTCATGGTCAGTCCTTGAATCGCCGCAAGGGGGTTTTTGAGTTCGTGGGCAAGCGCAGAACTGAGGTCTTTGAGTTCCGAATTACGCGCATGCAAAATGACGATCGACCTCGCGAGGGCCTTTTCTTCCGAAACGACCGACCTTTCGATGGCGCGGCGGATGCTCAGGCTCAAGTTGGCTCCAAGGATTACGGCGACAGAAACCGTCAACGCCAGAAGTGGTTTTTGGACGGGAACGGGAAGAGTTGGAAGTTGGATAGGCAGCCACATGTCGATAGCGAGAAAAGTCGAGATGGCCAGGACAACCACGAGTGCGGGGCCTACGACGACACGCGGGCGTCCCGAGACCAGTGCCGAGACCGCCATCGCCGGTATGTAAACGACCAAGAAGGGGCTGTGAATGCCGCCCGTGATGGCGATCAAGGCAGTCTGAAGCGCGACTGCACCGAAAAACAGGCGTTGCAGGCCCTGATAGGTGAGTTCTTCGAGCGACCACTTCTTTTGGCGGCGAATGAAGTGGATGAACACCGCAATCACCACGGCGACCACGAACCCCGTGATTTCAATGCGGACGTGGCTGGTGACAAGGGACGCGATTGCGATGGTGCCAAGAATCGCGACGCCCACAATGCGAATGGCGAAGATTCGTGTGACCAACCCTTCTAACTCGGCAAGAATCCGCTGCTGGCTTCGTGAGTTTTCGAAGTTGTTATTTTTGGTCAACATAAGCGTCCATGAGCCGCGAGTAAGTAGGCGTGGGAGATACGCGTGCCGAGAGGAGGCAGAGCATGAAACGGGCCGTTCAGTCCCAGACATCGCGCCTTCACGAATGCCATCCAAGTCCGGTGCACTGATGCGTTTCACTTGTACGGATTTTTGACAGGTACTGTCGAGCTTCCGAACACAAAGCCGGTCTTTTGTGTTGATTTGGCTTGGAGTTTCCATGTTTGCCGGGTGGCATGCAGATTGCTCTAGTCACTGACACCTGATCGCTGACACCTAGTCGCGGGTTTTTGATGAAGAGAAAGTTCAGAATAGGCTGCCTCGTGGTAGCGCTCGCGCTCTTGGCCGCAAGTGACGTCGGTGCGGAGACGCTGTCGATGAAAGAGGCGATGCAACGTGGCGCAAATCGCGCGCCGATCGTGGCGTCTGCAGATGCTGCGCTTGAGTCGGCCGACGCGGCCGTGGATTCGGCCGAGGCAGGGTATTGGCCCCAGCTTCAGGCGTTGGCTTCGTACTCTTACGCCAGGCCTCTGCCCGAGATTCAGGTCTCCCCTTTGGTCCCTGCAGTGACCTTGGGCACCAGCTATAATGCGGCGGCCGGCCTTGGGCTGGGTTGGAGACTTCCGGACCTGAGCCGAATTCGGACTGTGGACGCTGCGGCGCTCCGAGTCGGGGCCGCGCAGGCTGATTTGGCCTCATCGGTGCTGGATATCGAGCGCCGAGTGCGCGACCTCTATCTGGGAGTTGTGTATTTGGGCGACGTGGAAGACGCGACTCTTGTGGCACGGGACGGCGCGGCAAAGGCCGCTCAGAACCTGCGATTCGAGATGGAAGCCGGCCTGGCTTCCGAGGTTGACGTTGCGGCTGCGGAGGCCCGTCTGGCCGAATACGAATCACGGCTCATCACGACCCAGGCGCAGCATGCGTCTGCCCTGGCGTCGTTGAAGATCATGCTCGGCATCGAGCCGAAAGCCGAGTTGGTGCTCAGCGATGATATCGAAACGGCGTCGGCTTTGCCGTCGGGCGATCCCGCACTGGAACACCCGGCGGTTGTTTCTACACTGAAATCCGCCGATGCCCTGCAATTAGACGCAGCGGCGATCACCGCGCGCTGGTTTCCCACTTTTGACGTGTCTGGAATGGCGCAATACCGCTACCCACAAACCTTTGTGGCCGATAGCGCTGGGCTGGCTTGGTCGGTTGGTGCCCAATTGACCTGGCTGCTCTGGGACGGCGGCCTGCGTGGTGCTGGCGCCGATGCCCTTGCGGCCAAAGCGCGCTCAGTGCGAGCCGCCGCCGAGGCGCAACGTGAGGGCCTGGCGATTGAAGCCGCGGATGCCCGCGCCCGTATCGAGGCCGCCGATGCGAGCCTGAGAGCGGCGCATATTCGGTATGAAACCGCATCGGCCTATCTGATCTTGGTCCGAGGCTCTCTCGAGGCCGGAACTGCGAAGGTTTTGGACGTGTTAGAAGCCGAAGTGCAAGTGGATCAGGCTCGTTTGGGTTCGGTCTCTGCCAAATATGATCTTGCTCGGGCCAAAAGCGCGCTCTGGCGAACGCAGGGGATTCAATTTTCGGGCTCGGAGCAGCAACGATGAAATCGCAGATAAGATGGCCAGGTCTGGTGTTTTTGGTGTGTGGGCTTGCGGCGTGTCCGTCGGGTTCAGACAAGGAGCCCGGATCTTCAGCCACGATTGAAGGTGTTTCGTACACGGTGAGCCCCAGAATTGCGGGCAGAATTCTAAAGATCCACGTTGATGAAGGCGATGCGGTCAAGGCCGGCCAGCTCCTCGTTGAGCTTGAATGCGAAGAGCCCCTCGCCGCGCTCGCCGAGGCACAAGCCGTGTTGGCCGCGTCTTTAGCCCGTAAGAATCAGGCCGCGGCTCAACAAGGTGTCGCAGAAAAGGGCGTCGATATCGCCTCCCGACAAACGGTGGCAGCCGGCGCGAATGTATCTGCGACACGGTCGCAGGTGTCGGTGCTCACGGAACAAATTCAGAATGCCGAGCGAACGGTCGCTCGCATCGAACAATTGCGGGCAAAGGGCGGGGGAACCGCCAAACAGCTCGACGACG
>JBFFMO010000399.1:0-4857 GCA_041554035.1 Allomicrovenator sp.
GAAACCCCCGTGGGCATCTCGCAGGCCGATGTGGATGGCTCTTCCGCCTGAGTTACTGGCTCATTCCGAGGGTTTTCGGAAACTGATGCAGAGTCCGAAACCTGCCAGGATCTGTGGCCCTCTAAGTCGTTGGCAGGTTCACTTTTGTCGGCGACACCGCACGCCCCAATGAAAAAAAGAAGGGTCCATTTCAGGTCAGATGATTTCATGATTTTCTCGGTTTAAAGAAGTCTTGGCATGTACTGAAAACGAGTATGATTAACCGCGAATCACTTCCCCACTTAAACTCCCTCAGAATTGCTTAAATCTGTTTTCATCGGCTAGAGTCCTCACCTGATGCCCCAAGAAAACCCACATTTTATTGGCCGTGGCTCCGAAATTGACGAGGTCATTTTGGCCGCTCGGTCGTTTCGATTTGTCACGCTCTACGGCTTACCCCGTAACGGTAAAACCACGATCGCACTTGAAGCCCTGCGACGGCTCGAAGGAACACGAGTCGTTTGGTGTAACCCCAAGACCACGGCCCAATATCTGGAAAACAACGCAGTTCCGGGTTGGGTCGTTTTGGACTCCGTCGATGCGTTATCACCCGCAGCCAACGAAACACTTCGTACCCTCGTAGCAACCCGCCCCACAACGTGGATCGCGACTTCCAGAAGGCGCCTTGGCATCCCAAACGAGGCGAGCGTGGCCATCGGTCACCTGCCCTTCAACGGAGTTGATAGCGCGGCGGGCCGACTCCTCGACCACCTCCTGAGAGCCCGAGGTGTCCATCTTGACCCTTCCGATTTAGCCGAACTTTCTAAAATGAGCGACGGCCAGATCGGCGCTCTGGAAATCGCAGCCGATCAAATCGAGTTGCTGGGTCACAGCCGTTTTATCTCCGACTATTTTCCGCGCTATTTAGAAAAACTGGTCGAATTCCATTCCCTTCACCTGGCTGAGGTTTCTCCTCCAGGAATCGCCGCACTCGCCGATCTATCAACGCTTTCGACGCCCTTCGATGCACAAGCCTTCGAAGAAATCACGCAAAAAGACCTGACTATTTTAATGGAATTAATTGATCGCAACATTGTCGAAAAAACCCCACAGGATGCACATTTATTCTGGCTGCCACACATGATTGGCATCGCCGCCACCCGCGTTGGCCCGCCCGACGACGAGCGAATCATTCGCCACGCCCAATGGGCGGTATCGACCGAAAACCGCCATGAATTACTTCGCGTGGCCCAAAATGCGAGGTCAGGCGACCTGCAGGATCTCGGGCAGGGTGTCTCTGCGGTGGCGCGGCTGTGTCGGGGAGCAACGCCGCCCGTGGATACACTCGATTGGGCCATCAAAGTCGCCAAGGATACGTCGCACAACGATCTGGCGGATCTCTTGATCGAAAGGGCAAAAGCTTCGCTACGGCGGTCTGACGTGAACGAGGCTCAAGCCTTGGCCGATGAGGCTGCTGAACTCCTTGGTGACGCCAAGACTTCAAGGCTCCAGCGGCTTCGTGCATCCATCACGCGAATCGTCTCCCCATCACTGGCCGTCGAAGAATTTGAGCGCGCGCTGAACATGCCCGGAGGACGCTCGACCGAAGCGCTCCTGAACCACGCCACAGCGCTTTGGGAATCGGGTGAACACGAGCGAGCCCAACAAGCCACGGAGTTGGCTCTGGGCCAGGCACGAAGCGCCAACGACACACATTTAGAGGGCATCTTGTTGTCGAATCTTGGCGTGATGCGCCATAATACCGGCAATTTTTCTGAGGCTCGCGAGTACCACTCGATGGCAGCTCGTTGTCATGAAGCGGCCATGAATTTCCGATTCAGCGCCATCACCCAATTCGATGTGGCCACCATCGACCATGAACAAGGCGCACTTAAGTCTGCACGGAATGGCTACATGAGCGCCATCGAGAGCTTGAATCAGTCCGAGGATTTGCGCATGAGCCGGCTGGCGCAGGCCGCACTATCAGCGGTCGAGGCCCAGCTCGGGCTTGCACCCAACCACGGCGCGTTGTCGTCAAAAAACCACTTTTTATCCGTGAGCGACACCACATTTTCCGACGCCTGTGCCCTCTATGAAAGAATCGTCCAATTGATTTCAGGCGTGGACGTGAAGGGACCGAGCCCAAGCGATTTCACGGCACATACCGAATACCAGACAAAGAGCGACGAAGTGCAGGTTCCTGCACGAATACTGGCCCAGCTCGCTCACCATATCGACGCCGGAAGCGCCTTGGTCGTTGGACCACAGCGCACGGAATTCCGGATCGGCGAGCAAATCGTCGACTTGGACTCACGCGGAGCGTATCGAAATATTTTTCAGCTGTTGGTGGGTCGCCGCCTCGCTGGCGTCTCCCAGACAGACATCGAAGATATTTTGAGCGCCGGGTGGCCCGATGAAATCATCGAGTCGGATGCAGCCAAGAATCGAATCCATGTCGCGCTGAGCGCTTTGCGCCGACTGGGACTTCGTTCGGTCCTTGTAAAATCGGGAAGCGGATATGCGCTCGACCCGTCGATTCCTGTCATACTCGCCACGACCACCTTCCGGCTCGGTTCCCGCACCTCTTAGAGGCTAAGGCGACGACGCACTCATCGAGTTCGTCCCGAACGCCTTCAACCCATAACGTCAAATCAAGTCTCATTTCGCCTCAAGAAATTTCCATTTATTCGCGGAAGTTGCACGCAAGTGTTGACCTGCGGGAGGGTCGCGTTCTATCAAAGCCGCCGCGCACGAGACCTGATTTTCGTGCAAACAGATAGGAGTAACATGAGGAAGCCAACACGTTTGGTTCCGTTGATCGAGTACGGAGTTATCGACAAAGTTGTCCGCTCGCTGCTGAGTGGCAAAGAAGCTCAAGTTTTCTTGGTTGAGAGTGAAGGAGAACTCCGCGCCGCCAAGGTCTACAAAGACCAGACAGAACGTTCACTTAAGAACCGCTCCGGCTACACTGAGGGGCGTACCGTCCGCAATTCACGCGACCAACGCGCGATGGCCAAAGGCTCTCGCCATGGTCGAGAAAAAGCCGAGGAGACCTGGAAATCGACCGAAGTCGAGATGATGTACAAACTCGAAGCCGCCGGCGTTCGTGTGCCCAAACCCCATGCGTTCATCGACGGGGTACTTGTGATGGAATGCATCACTGGGCCTGATGGTGAGCCGGCCCCTCGTATTGCCGACTGCAATTTCACGAAAGAAGAAGCTGACGTTGTTTTCATGCAACTGATTCAGGAAGTCGTGCGCATGCTCTGTGTCGGCGTGATTCACGGCGACCTCTCCGTATTCAACGTCCTGATGGAGGAAGCCGGTCCGGTGATCATCGACTTCCCACAGTCGGTCAACGCCGCTGGGAACGGTAACGCACGCATGATCTTGATGCGTGATGTCGCCAACCTCACTGCGCATTTCGGAACCGGAAAACCCGCGCACCACCTGCGCTATGGACATGAAATGTGGGACCTTTACGAGCGCGGTGAATTGGGACCTGACACCCAATTGACCGGACGTTTCAAGGTTCCGGATCATGAAATCGATCCTGACAAGCTGCTTTTGGAGCTGCGTCAAATCGAGGAAAACGAAATCCTCGACAATGATGCCGACGATCTCGATTTTGATGAACCTCAGGAGCGCGAACGCGCGCCAAAGAAACCGTCCAAGGGACGCACCAAGCCCAAGCCACTCCCCCGCTAGGGTTTTGTTAAATTCGCGGCCTGAATTGGCCGCGTTTTTTTTACCCAAAAATCGGCGCGATCATCGCCAAATTGGGCCACCCGTTGAATTTCCAAGCGATTTCGTGCTAGGCTCCGCCTGAAGCCTGTGCTGACGAAGGGGATATTACCTCTCTTTTGCCGCGGCCTCTTCGACCCTCACCACATTAAAAACAGTGGAATTCAGGCGTCGAATCACGAAACCATCATCATGGAATTGGTTTGCCGTTTACGAAGTCCGATGCATCATTGTCTGAAAAAGAATCACCCCCAGAGCCGCGAATCGTAGAACTCGAAGAAGCGGGAGAAACACTGGAGATGATCGATGACGAGTACTCCGACCGCATCCGTTGTGACCACCCATCCGCCGACATCGATCCGCAGTTCCTTGGCGACTCTTTGATCCAGCTTGCCGACGAAAGCGGCCGAGGTCGAGTCGTGGCATTGGTCAACGAAGCGCACGGCGATGCTCTGGAGAGTCAAGGTTTTGAGAGAGAAGGCGTGATACCGGGCTTCTACAACGGCACCGACGACTGCTCGGTCATGGGCTATGGCACCGACGACGCCCGCATGAAACTCGCCAATCCCAAAGAAGTCGCCGCAGCCGACGTGGTGGTTTCTCGTCCGTGCGTGGTTCACGATTTTTCAGCGGATGAACGCTCCACGGAGCTCGCAACGCTCGATGACGCGGTCGAAATCGCACAACTCATCGACGAGACTTTCGCGGACTACCCCACACCGAGTTCGGACCCCGACTATATTCGAGCGCAGATGAAGGCAGGAACTCCGTTCCGCGTGATTCGCCAGAATAACCGAATTGTTGCCTGCGCCAGCGCTGACCTTGTTCGCGAGGCCACGACCGCCGAACTCACCGACTGCGCCACGCGTCCGTCCCATCGCGGACGCGGCTACATGCAACGGATTTTGGGCGACCTGATGCTCGACCTCCAGGACATGAATTATCCCACGGCGTTCACCTTGGCTCGGGCCAGAATCCCTGGGATGAATCGTGCTTTCCAGAAACTTGGATTCACCTATCGCGGACGCATGGCCAAATCGTGCCGCATCGGCGATGGTTTTGAGGACATGAATATTTGGAGCCTCATTTTGCCGGACAATAAATGAAAATCCCTTGCCTGTTCCACCCGGAACA
>JBFFMO010000400.1:0-4853 GCA_041554035.1 Allomicrovenator sp.
AGCGTAGACACGACTTCTGCTTCCGCAGGTGTGGTCGGTGCGCTCAAAAAGAGAACATTGGGCCTAAAAAAAGCGCTGCGCAGCGCTTGCATACCAGCGACCACGCCTACGGCGATTCCAGCGGAATCGATGACGGACCAGGTCGTAAATACTTTCTTGCGCATTTCCCGCCCAAGCTTCTCGATTCTTGGAGTGAGATCGTGCGCGCTCTGTTCGTCGGCGATGCCAAGCAATTTCACACTCCCTGCGGGGCTGCAGATATCGCCGAGGAGCGAAAAGGCCCCGCGCAGCTCGGCGCCATCCACGACGGGCACCAGAAAACTTGGTTTCCAAGCTCGAGCGGTGCTCAAGCTGAGTTCGGTCACCTTGCTTGCTGCCCATTCAGCAAACGCCACAAAGATGCCGCTGCGGGAGTCTGTGCCGTTTCCAAGCTTCTGCTGCATGATCCAAAAATAGAGCGCAAAAACCATCGCCCAGGCGACAAGACTGAAGATCGGGTTGACGATAAACATCGCAAAAAGACACCCCAGCGCTCCAAGAAACGGAATGATGCGTGGCAACTTCATGGTCGGGCGAAAGGAGACCGATCCCAGACTCGATTCGATCAACATCACAGCGTTGATGACCGCGTAGGTAATCAGGAAAAACATCGAAATCAGCGGCGCGATGATATTTAAGTCGCGCGACATCAGCGCGACCAACACAATCAGCCCGGTCAGCAGCATGCCTCGCCGTGGCTCGCCGCTCGGCGATACTTTGGAAAAAAACTCACCGCGGGGAACAAGCTTGTCTTGGGCCAAGGCCAACAAAATCCGGGGTGCACCCACCAATGACGCCAACGCCGAAGAAAACGTGGCACCAAGCAGACCAGCAACCACAAGGGGCGAATAAAACGCCTTGTCGATCATGACATTATAATTGCCTGCTAATTCCATCGGGCTCGCGGCGCGCGCGGACCAAAAGGATAAAGCCACATAAACCACGGTGCTGATTGCGATCGCGGAAAGCGTGCCAAGTGGAATGCTTCGCCTTGGATTGCGCAGCTCTCCGCTCATATTGGCACCGGCCATAATCCCGGTTGCTGCCGGAAAAAACACCGCAAAAACGACCCAGAAATCCGTGCCAGAAAGCCCGTTTTCGGCCGACCCCAAGAAGTCGCCCCAGAGCACAATCGGGTTGTCAGAGCTCCAAACATCGATATTTGCGAAGACCGATATCAATGACGCAGCAATCACCAAGATCACCACGTATTGAATCTTGAATGCCAACCCCGCGCTGATATAGGCGATGCCAAAAACGACGGCAAAAATGGTAAGGTCGACAACCAAGGGCGGATGATTAGGGAAAATCCAGTTCCAGCCTTCGCGAAAACCGAAGATATACATCGCAACGGCGAGCGCCTGGGAAAGGTAGAGAGGAACCCCAACACTGCCGCCAATTTCGAGGCCCAACGACCTTGAGATGATCGCGTACGGTCCACCGGTCCCAAGGCGCGTATTGGTGGAGATGGACGAAAGCGAAAGCCCGGTCGCTGTGGTGATGGCGATGGCCAAACCGATGATCAGAAGGCCACCGAGCAGGCCTCCGTTACCAATCACCCACGGCAAGCGCAGGTACATGATCACGCCAAGGATCGTCAGCAACGTGGGCGTAAAAACACCACCGAACGTGCCGTATTGCCTTGGTTTGGATGCCACTGGAATCGCAGAATCTGGCTCTTCTTCGGTCACGCAACACCCGTATTCATGAGGAATTAGGCTAGGTGGCTCGAAAATACTTCAAGTTTGCGCGCTTGTCCCAACGGTTCTTGACGCCAAGTTTGCGCGACTTGGGCGGTCGGTCGGTTTTCAGTTGTCGGTGAAGCCTGCTTTGCGCCGGCTATCCGACCGTTTAAGCGCTTCGTCGTGACTTTCGGCGACGACCCAAGCCAAAAAAGCCAAGGAGCACCAAGGGCGAGAGAAGGCCTGGCGCCGAAGTGCACCCGTCATCGTTCTTAGAAGGTCGGTCGATAATCTTGTTGCAGAGTGCGACGTCGTCCAAGACCTCGGTGCGCGAGACGATTTGGGCGCCGCTATTTCCGCACACCGTAGACGACGAAAGCTGGACCTGGTCGGCGGCAATGCCTTCGCCCACGTTTTCGGTGACCTCCATCCCTGACGCAATCACGCTGCCCCTGGGCACAAAGAGGCCGGCCCGAATGCAGCGGTCGTAGATGGGGTAAAACGCCTCATCACCAACCGGAGCACAAGTTTCGTCGCCAAAGGCGTTATGCTGAATTTTGGCAGGGGTGTCTGATTCGTTTTCGAAAATAAAATCGCCGTGATGAACCACCACGCCCGCGCCCTCATTGTCCTCGACACGAAATGGCGCGAAGGCTTTGATATCGCCGTTTTTCGCAACAAGACCTGGCCCTTTATTCCCCATAATCTGCACGCCTTCGTGCAAGATGATGGCGTCATCCGGGCTTGACGCAATGACTCCTCCCTCGTTTCCGACGATCGCAACTCGACGAAGTTCAACGGTCGATTCGGCCCGAATCGCTGGGCCTCGATTATTCAGAAACTCCACGTTTTCAAAAATATTAACACCTGTGGTCGCATGGGAAATCATCGGAGAAAAACCACACTTCTTGGAAACCAAACGGTTTCGTCGAGGATCCCAAAACTTGCATGAATCGCGGTTTGCGTCGCGAATCTGGCTACGCACGGGTGTCGCAAAAACAATATTCCCGCCGACATCAAACCCACCATACCGGCCAAAAAACTCAATGTTGCCGTTCACCAACACATCGCCTGGCTCCGTCTGCAGAATTGGGCCGTGGATATTGGTGAACCGGGTGTTAGCGGCAAGGGTGATGGCCGGCTCGGGGCCCGAATGGTTGGAAAAAATGCCGAAGCCAAGAATGTCGTAAAAACGCGCAGCGCTAAGCTCTACGGGGCCATCCGCAACAATGCCACCCATCAAGCCTTCAAAAACAACATTCGTGATGGATGTCGAATCCACACTACGCAACCGAATCCCGATTTCTTCGCAGCGGTATGGCTTGAAAACAGGTTCATGTTCTTCAAACTCGACCTCTTGGCATTGTTCCCAGAGGCTGTAGCCATGGCGATCGCCAACCAAGCGAACGGGCTCAAAGGGATCGGTGCGAACCTCGACCGAGCCTGCTGCATCAATCGCAAAACCGCGATTACCGCCAACTAATACGGGACCTTCCAAAATCAGCTTGCCGCGGCGTGTGATGATCGCGGCGCCGTGATTCCCCTCGATTTTCGCGTAAGGCCAACGCTCCGCGTACGGGGCTCGAATGAGTAGCTCGTCAGTGTCGCTGCCATCGAGAATCACGCCTGACGATCCGTTATCCCAAATCGACGAGTCATCGACCGTGATCGAGCCTGTCGCGTAAACCCCACCTTCATTACGGCTGATAGACACATGTTCAAGGCTCAAGAGCGGACCGTCTGTAGGCGTAATCCCCTGCACGTAGACTCCAAACCTGCTAGCACTCACCGATCCTTGGGTGATTTCAACAGGGCCAGAACGCGTGCTTCGAATGCCGGTTCCGCCGCTTCCGCCGATTCGGGTACCCACGAATTTCAAGAACTCAGCGCCGTCCGCATTCACGCAGTTCGAAACGGACCGCAGGCTAAGGTCCTTGACCGTCAGGCTACCGCCTCGAATAACAAGAAGGTCGGATTGCTCGGCTCGAATATAGGCTGTGCCAGAAACCTCAACGTGCGTCGAAATATCCAACGGACTTTCAACAGCAAGCGCTGGAACCCCCATTAGATTTATAATAATGGCGGTATTTTCGCGTGTTTCGGCGGCCTCGAACGCACCACGAAGTGTACATTCTGGGCGTCCATCCCAAGCTCGATTGCCGGTCAGGCATTCCCCTTCGCGAATCGTCGACGCATCGCTGTCCGAATTGGCGACAAAATCGATCGTTGGGGCAACACGCATAATGGCCGTGTTTCCACTCATGTCCGAAATCACGAACGCCAAGCCTCCATTCGACGTTGCCGAACCTGCGTATAGCCCAGCAGTGAACGCGCTGAATTTAATCTGACTTACGATCCATTCCGATGAACGAATCTGAAGGGACTGGCCTTCAGATATCACCTGCCGGTCCGATACTTCAGGGGCGGTTCCCATGACTAAGACTTCCGACCCATCGCTTAGTCTCAACACCGCAGCGGGCATCGCTCCGCGAGAAACCTCGACCGAATAGTCTAGGATAAGCCGGTCATCGTCGAAGGGCATGCCCTTGGTGAGCCAAGGTCGACCGTCAGGATACGCGCTCAGGTAAACAAACTCACCGTTCGAAAAGAGCCCCGAGGCCGCTCCTTGAAAGGCGTACCGGGTTTCAAAATTAACGCTTTGATCATTTAAGACCCAAAACGGACGCTTGAATATCGCACCACTTTCGGCGCTGGATGAGTGGTCGAACACAACGCCAGTCAAATCGACGGCTCGAAGTTCGATGCCACAACGGTGGTATTCCTCTGGGAACAAAAACCGGTCCGTGGCCGCATAAGGAACAACGACCGAGAATTCGCCGGTCACAGATTCACGCATGATCGCAGGACCACCAGGTTCGTCACTTGGTTTCATGTACACGACGGCCACGACGCCGCCCTCCCCGTCCAGAGTCCAATCCGCGATCGGCGCCTGTCCTGTGCAGCTTTCGTCGTCCACGAGGGGACCGAAGTCGAGCGGTAACTCGTCCCCAACTTGGAAATCAAAAACACGATGATAGGTGTTGTTGGCCAGTCGCCATGCAGAGTCTTCCGCGACCAACAGAACCGTTCCTGTCGAGTCGTGGGTCAATTCTGGGGGCGCGGATTCAGCAC
>JBFFMO010000401.1:0-4851 GCA_041554035.1 Allomicrovenator sp.
GCGTCTACCTCACGGGACAACGTGCCCTGAATTACACGCCTGACGACACTGTGCTGCGCGGCCTCACAGACCGCTTACGCGCCGCACCGCCTAAGTCAGTCGGTGGACTCGGAGTCGTGTCCTACACGGACCTGCGCACAGGCATTCGTCGCACGGCAACCGGGACAGAGACTGTCGATTTACCCAAAAGCGATGTGTTGATTTTTCGCCTTGAACAAGGCGCGAGGATCATCGTTCGACCCAGTGGAACCGAACCCAAAATCAAGTTCTACTACGAGGTTCGGCAAGCCGTGGACGGCGATCTGAAAGACGCCAAGGCGGATGCCCAGCGTCAGTTGGACGTCCTGATGGACGCCCCGCTCGACTAACCCGCCTTCATCTGTCGCTCAAGGTCAGCGAACTTCTCGTCGAGTGGATCGATATCCATCTCGTCGAGCGCAATCTCTTCTTCGGTGCGGGCCCGAAATTTGTCGACCACAGGCAAGGCACGGTAGGAACCCTCGGCGCCCGACGGCATCGACTTGTACTGGGGTGGCCCCAACACGCGGCCATCGGAGTCTTTGAAGCGTCCAATCGCCAGCATCACGACATCGTAGAACCACCCAAAACCAAATAATCCGCCGGTGAAAAACCAAAGGATCGCGGTCAGGTAGCGACCGGTATAAAGCCGGTGAACGCCCCAATAGCCGAAAAACACAGCCATCAGAATCGCCGCAACGCGATTATGAGAACTACGCACTTCGGTCGCTACATTTCTGGTGTGAATCATGTCGTTCATCAGATGCTTTCCTCCGCGTGGTCTTGGGGACCAAGCTAATAACGCTCCGCAAATGGTCAACCTGCACTCATCGCGAAACTATTTCTTCGGATGCCCTTCTTCGGCTATCGGCCACAGCGACTTACTCAACGGCCTCCAGATATTCCGAGGTATCAGGCACCGCCAGCGATCGAGGGAAGAGTTAATATCGATGGTGTGGCCGGAGTCCGGTTAGCTTTTGTAAGAGTCGTCGAGGTTGAGCGCGACGGCTCGTTCCTCGAGCGGCGTCATGTGAAAGCCATCGGCGCGCGTAAGCGCGGCCGCCAAGTCTTTATGAACCAACACCAGTCCCGAGCCTTCGACACGCACCAAGGGTAGCGACGATTGATAGGATTCCTCGGTGGGATGAAGGTCGAAGAACTCATCCATCATCCCATCCCACCGGAGTCCCACATCCGATTTCGACCAATCGATCCAGGGAAGCACGTGGCGAGGATGAACGACCCACAGGTCAGCGCGTTTTTCGTCTAACGCCGAGTCCGAAATGCTGAAGGCCTGATAGTCCGCCTCCACGCCAGCTGCCTCGAAGACCTCTCGGATGGCTTGGCTGATCACGAGCAAGCCCGAAACGTCGGCTGTTTGGGCCGCGAGTGTCTCTTTCCACCGCTTTTTTAGTTTCGACTTTGCAAAGCTGCTGTCGAGCTCTCCTCTAAGCTCGGGTAAATCCAAGCCGCTGCAAAAACGAGCAATGCAGCAATCCTCCACCTCGTCGTCGTCGTCGAGCAGAGATGCCCAAGCTTTGTCCGGATCTCTTGAAAACTCGTCGTCGATGGCGTTTGGCCCCAACGGGTGACCGACCGGAAGCACTTCCGGCCACGCTGAGGTCGCCTCGAGTTTCTTGACGGCCGCAGCCTTATTACCCGTTCCCATAATCGCGTAGGGGTGGTCTCGCATGGGTTCATACGGAGAAATACTCTGCACACGTGACCACTTCACCCCGGCGTTGCCGGCTGCCACAACAAACGCATCACTGATGGCAAGCAGACCCGTGTTTCGCACGTTGCAGAACAACGCGTCGGGTTCCTCATCGACATGAATTTCGGAGGTTGATTTAAGCTGGTAGCCGTTCGTCGAGTACGATGTCTCTGCCGACGCGTACATCACGTCAGAGTCTGACGCCGGCATCACAAGATAAACCGTCGCCTCGCCCGCGCTAACGGGCTGAACCTCGACCTCGGGGTCGAGCTGTTGAATCACCTCGCTGAGTTTCTGCGAAACCATAAACACTTGATCGACACAGGGGTAATGGTCCAAAGACGATATGGCGTCAGCATCCAGAACCTCGATCGACAACCCAGCAGGCCACTCCACGGAATCGAAATGCTTCGTTCGTAGGCGATGTTTGCGGTTCAAACCGTGAATTCGCCCCAGAACGGGCGTTTTTCCCAAGTCTAATATGTGTGTCCTGGCTTCCTCGCCCGCTCGGATTTATGGATCGTGGGCGCAGTCTAGAGTGATTTGTTCGCACCCGACACCACCGAACACGCCTGAAGTACCGTACGAATCATAAATGGGACTGTGAGGCGAGCGATTCTGAGCAACGCGAGAGACGCGGAAACAATCATCGGCCTCTAATATCGAAATGTTTTTTTGGCGGTGAGTAATTGATTTTACCCTTCACGGAGCCGTCAGGATCGAGGGCTTTGGACTTCTTTCCGAAACTGCCGCCATTGGTCTTTGCTTCCGGTGCCCTGCCGCTCGGAGGGGCTCCCCAATTCCCGTATTCCGGTGATTTGCACACGGCTTCACCCTTCCACTTATTCAACAGAACATAGCGCCCCTGGAACATGTTGATGGCGTCACGGTAGACGGTTGCCGCAAGTCCACCGCCCTTGTCGGGAGTGCCCATTCCGCCAAAGAGCGGCGAGGCTTTTTGGAACATGATGTCCGGGTTTTTCAGATCGGGCTTGAAGCGACCGTGGAGCCGTGTCACGACCAACTTTTTGGGGGTGCCGCCTTCCAAAGACGGCGCGACCTTCGTTTCGGCCGACGAGCCCACGCCAAAGACATCAAGGCCAAGCGAGACCAGCCACTCGGGCGTGAAATAGCTCACCGACGACGCACAAGGGTCACACTTGAAGCCCTTCACGATCTCGGTTCTGGACTGAATCGTCGCCAATTCCCACACGTACTCCGTGATGATCGCGTCCTCGTTTTCCTTGCGCGTCTTCGCAAAAAGCCCTTCGTAAAACCCGGCAAAATTCTCACGAACATCATCTTTCACGACGATATTGGTCGGGATCGGCGCATGCGGATAATTCGCAGGAACAAAACGTTCTTCGCCCAAAACAAAGACCACAATATCCTGTTCGCCCTCGGCGTTGATCATCCCCAGTCGAATCGGCAACGTGAAGTCTTGGCTGGTGTAGTGAAAGCGTAAGGGGGACAAAATCGCATGTTTCCCCTCAAATTTCGCCCGCTTGGGATCGACCTTGGCCACAAAAAAATACATCCCAGAATTGATGTATGGGGCCAGATAAGGGGCTGCCCCTTTGGGGATCTTGTATTTACGCTTGGTGAGCCAGCTTTCGAGCGCCGTTCCGTCGTTGGAGCTAAGCACCAGAATATCGTATTCGGCCACTGCGAATTTGGCTTCAATTTTGACAAAGGGCTTTGCGGCCTTCTTGGGCGCCGCACTAGGCCGAGCAAGCTGTCCGTCGATGAGAATGTCATCGAAATTGTAAAATTTTGTCTTTCGGCCGCAGGGATCCTGTTCCCAATACTCGGACATGCGCGGACTTGTGTATTCGTCCAAGGTGTCAAAAAGGGAGCGATCCAGGGTTTTTACGTCTGCCTTTTTCAGGACCTGTGGCACCGGAATCACCATCGCGAAGCCCTCAGGTGGGCCTTCGTAGTCGGGCTGCAACGACATCACCGTCGTCGTCCCGTGACGCATCAACGCGACCCGTGTGGCCTTGTTCACAAGCTTGGTATCGCCAGTCGCGACGTAAAAACCACAGAACGCCGACGCGGAAGAAGGCGCCACAAACGCGAGTAGAAGCAGCGAAACGACGATTCTTTTCATGGGCCGACCTCGGGTGACGTGGTCATGCAGACTACAGACCCCCGAATGCTGACGCAAAATTAGATGACCAGACAAGCGGGCAGGATGCCCGCACTCGGCCCCTGCTGGCAGCATGCCCGCACACCAAAGGACTGACTATTTCGACACGGCGGGCGGAGAATAGTCAATCTCGCCCGCGACGTAGTTCCTAGGGTTGAGGGCTTTGGGCTTTTTGCCAAAGCTCGAGCCGTTGATCTTTGCAATAGGTTTCCTGCGGTTGGGAGGAGCGCCCCAACTAACGTAGTGCGGAGATTTGCACACGGCTTCACCCTTCCACTTATTCAGCAGAATGTAGCGCCCTTGGAACATGTTGGTGTCATCAGCGTACTTGGTGGCCATTAACGTACCTTGTTCATTCGGAGCGCCCACGCCGCCATAGAGCGGTTCGGCTTTCTGGAACACGATGTCTGGATTTTTCAGATCAGGTTCAAATCGACCATGCAGGCGGGTAACGACCAGTTTCTTCGGAGCACCGATCAATAGAAGTTTTGCGAACTTCGAGTCGGGTGCGGTCCCCACACCAAAAACGTCCAGCCCCAATAAAACCAGCCAATCTGGGGTAAAATAGGACTCCAAAGAGGTGCATGGGTCGCAAGGATCACGCTGCCCGATTTCGGATTTAGACTGAATCTTAGCCAACTGCCAAACGAATTCAGTAATAATCGCGTCCCCGTTTTCCTTACGCGCCTTGGCAAAAAGACCTTCATAAAACTGGGCAAAATTGGTGCGGACTTTTTGCTTCACGACAAGATTGGTCGGAATCGGCGCGTGCGGGTAGTTGGCCGGTACATAACGCTCCTCACCCAATATGAAGATCGTAATATCTTGTTCACCGTCCGAGTTAATCATCCCCAATCGAATGGGCAGCGTGAAGTCTTTGCTTGTGTAATGAAATCTCAGTGGTGAAAGAATCGTCTGGTTTCCTTTAAACTTCGTGCGCTTCGGATCCACTTTGGCGACAAAAAAGTAC
>JBFFMO010000402.1:0-4850 GCA_041554035.1 Allomicrovenator sp.
AAAGAAACGCACCTGATTCATTGCTTGTGGTGCCCCAGAGTCTCGGAGCCAGGCGGGGCGGTCGGCGCTGAGCACCAGAAGGGGAGACCCGCTATGAAAGGCTTCGCAAACGGCCGGGAAATAGTTTGCGACCGCAGTGCCACTGGTGCAGACGAGTACGACGGGTCCGTCCAGGCTCATCGTGAGACCAAGCGCGAAAAAACCGGCAGACCTTTCGTCAATCACGCTGTGATCAACGATGTCGGGATGGGCCGCAAATGCCATGGTCAACGGGGTTGAACGTGATCCTGGCGAAATCACCGCGTGTCGAACGCCGCAACGCACCAATTCGTCGACAATGATATGTGCCCAGAGGGTGTTGATGTTTGCCATCTTCATCGTAGGCACTCCAAAATCGCGTCCAACTTAATCCGGGTTTCTTCGGTCTCTCGTTCGGGCTCAGATCCTGCGACGATTCCAGCTCCTGCGAATAACGAAATTTGGTTTCCTCGGATCAGTGCGCTGCGGATCAGAACACCGAATTCGCCATTTCCGTTGGCATCCACCCAGCCAGCCGTGCCCGCGTAAAGTCCTCGCCGGAAGGGCTCCAATTCGCGAATCAGTTCTTTGGCTTTTTTGGTGGGCTTGCCACCCACCGCTGGTGTGGGATGAAGCGAGTCAACAACATCAGCGATGCTCGACTTAGCGTTTAGCTGGGCTTGAATTTCTGTGTGCAGGTGCTGCACATTTTTTAGGCGTTTGATTTTCGGGGCCCCTACTTCGCGTTGCAGGCTCGAGACATGCGGGGCCAACGCCTCCTCGATTCGTAGACAGACCACCTCGTGTTCGTGCCGGTCCTTTTCGCTCGCAAGAAGCTCGTTCGCCAAACGTTCGTCCATCGCCGAGGACACTCCGCGGGGGACGGAACCTGCCAACCCTTCGGTTGTGAGACACCCATCGGCAACACGTAGTAGGCGTTCGGGGGTTGCGCCCAGAAAGACCGGAGCTGGCCCCTGGGCGGACCCGCCGGGTCTGATCGCGAAGACAAAACACTCAGGGTGGCTGGCCTCAAGTGCGCCCAGGGTTGCTGCGATGTCGAAGTCGTCATCGGCGATTCCGTCGACGCAACGTGCGAGGACGACTTTCTCGACCGATCCAGATTCAATATGCTGCAACGCCAATTTTACGCGCTCAGTGTAGGCATCGGAGTGCCAGTTCAATTGCACGCTTCTAGGTCTACCGGTCGTGGCACGTGCATTTTTGAGAATCCCATCGGCCGAGGCTGCTACATGTTCAAGGCGTGTTTCGTCACAAACCAACACGCGTTGCGTTGTTTCGCCGGCCTTACCCACGAACAAGACTTCCGGAACACTCATTTCCGTGGTCGAAAACGCTGTCCAGGCTGGATCGGTGTCAGCTCGACGGTCTTCCGGATCGAAAAACGTCCAGGCGAAGGCCAAGAGTGGTGCTTGGAAGACGTCTTCGGTCGCTGTTCGAAGCAGAGCCCATAACGATGATAGACCCAAGTGGGCTTCGGATGGTTCGCTCATCAATCGCCAGGCATGTCCAATTCCCACCGCAAAGGTCCCGTCTTTGCCACGCCAGGCAAAAAACGAACGATGAGCCGGGATTCCGGCCACCAACTCGTGAAGTGTGGTTGGCGCAACGATGTCGCACGTCATCGCCACCGTTGCCTGCCGAGTAATATCGTCGTTTGCCGTCATAACGTCCGTGTCTTCAAAACAAGTTCGCGGCGCACAAAGTTTCAAAAATTCTTGAAAGTAGCAAGCTGCGGCGTGCTCTTCGTGCTTGGTTCGCATTTCTACTTTGAAAATGGGGTTCCGCGTCGTAAAACGTCGCCCAACACGACGGTTTACTTATGGTCGGAGAATATAAGATGGATACTCGATACTTGCTTGCGCTGACTTCCGGACTCTTATTGTCTGGATTCAGTGGCTCGGTTCTGGCTCAAGAGTCAGCTGAAACCCCTGTCGCGGAGCAAACTAGCACCGCCACCACCACCGGTGAAACAGCGGAAGCGGCTGAAGAGACAGAAGTTGAAGAGAAGGAAGAAACTCGCACCAGTGCCAACGGCACGTACGAGTGGAAACGTTCTTGGGGCGCCGGTATCCAGGTCGGATACTGGTTCCAAGATCTCGACCGTTGGAACGCCAGCATCGCTGACGACAACCAGCAGACCCCTTACGATGTGGGCGGGATTTGGCATTTCGACCTTGCGGTTGAAGCGTCACTTCTTGAAAACACTCGAATTTCGCTTTTCGGCGGATTCGAATCAGGGTTCTCGGATCCGAGTGCTTCGGCGTTTTACGGCGGTATTGAGCCTGCTTTCGCATTCCGTAGGGATATGTGGGAAGTCGCATTGGGCATTGGCGTGGGTCTGGGCTCGCTGACCTCGGAGTTTCCGAGTGGCGCGTCTTGGGATGCTAGCCTCGTTCTGTTGCGCCCCTTCATTGAAGTCCGTCGTTACCTCTCAAGCTGGTCCGCGGTTTACGGCCGATTCGGCTTTAATCAGTGGCTGATCAGCGACCCAACATTTGACAATCTTTTGTTCACTCGTCAGGGCACTCCCTCGGGCGACGAAATCGAAAACTCGAACCTCAATGTCGGCGGACCTTTTGTCGCCCTGGGTGTGCGCTTCGGCAGCTACCCTGAGCACATCAAGTACATCGATGATAAAGACAGCGATGGCTACCGCGATGACGTCGACGAATGCCCGGAAGAACCGGAAGACTTCGACAAGTTTGAAGACGAAGACGGCTGTCCTGAGACCGATAATGACAACGATGGCATCCTCGATGGCGTCGACAAATGTCCTCTCGTCCCAGAAGACAAAGTCGGTTGGATGGACGAGGACGGATGTCCTGAGACCGACGACGACAACGACGGCGACGGCATCTTGAACGCAGTGGACAAATGCCCCAACGATCCGGAAGACAAAGATGGCTTCCAGGACGAAGACGGTTGCCCCGATACAGACAACGACAACGACGGCATCTTGGATGCTCAGGACAAGTGCCCAGATAAGGCAGGCGTACCCGAGAAACAAGGTTGTCCTTACGAGCGCGTGCAGGTCACTCTGGACAAGATCGTCATCCTTGAAAAAGTGTTCTTCGCTTATAATAAAGCGACGATCAAACCTGAGTCGTTCGAGCTTCTCGACGAAGTGGCTAAGACCATCATTGCCTATCCTCGCATCAAGAAGATCGAGATTCAGGGGCATACCGACCATGCCGGCAGCGAGAAGTATAATAAGGACCTCTCGGGTCGTCGCGCCAAGTCGGTCCTTGATTACCTCGTAGGCAAGGGCGTTGAAGAGGCTCGCCTCACATCGAAGGGCGTTGGTTTTGACCAACCTCTTGTGCCACTTCCAGAGAACAAGAAGGAAACGCCAGAAGGCGCCGAACAAAACCGACGTGTTGAGTTCGTGATTCTTGAGCAAGAGAAGGTCACCACGGTCGTTCAAGAGAACGAAGTTCCTGCCAACGCGGCGGAAGTGAAACCTGCAAGTGAAGTGAAGCCTGAGGCTGAAGTGAAGCCTGAAGCCGAAGTCAAACCTGACGCTCAGCAGTAATCGTTCACTCCATGTAATGTGAAGCCCGGGAGTCTTTCCGGGCTTTTTCTTTTCTTGGGATTTGGAGATGTATTGTGGACTCCGGGACCGTTCTAAACAGTCGATTTCGCGTGTTGGGCCCGCTCAAAGCAGGCTCTCATGGCATGACGTTCTTGGCTCTTGATGAAGAGTCTGGTCAGCAAGTAGTGGTCAAACGGCTTCATTTGCAGAAAATGACCGACTGGAAATCCGACGAATTGTTTCGCCGGGAGATTGCGGTGCTGTCGCAAATCTCCCATCCAGGAATTCCCAAGGTTATTTCGGCATTTGTCGGCTCCGACTCCAATATCTATCTCATCCAAGAGCATGTCGACGGAGCGGATCTTGAGCAGCTTCTTAATCATGGGGAGTTGTGGGGCGATCAGAAGATACGCAAGGTCCTGATCGACATCCTGCAGGTCTTGGAATACCTGCACCGGCATTCTCCGCCGATTCTCCATCGTGACATCAAGCCCGCGAATATCGTGCGCAACGCGACCGGGGATTATGTCTTGGTGGATTTTGGCGCCGTGCAGATCGCGGCCAATTCCAGAGTTGGAGGGACCACAGTTGTCGGAACCTTTGGCTACATGCCACTTGAACAACTCCAAGGGCGAGCCTCGGAGTCTACGGATTTGTATGCGTTGGGGATGACATTGATTCGTTTGGCTTCGCGGATGGAGCCCACTGACATGGACATCGTCCGCGGTCGCGTTCAATTCGAGCCCCATGTGAATCTATCACCCAAAGTGCTTGGATCCCTGAAGTGGATGATTGAACCGATGGCCGAAGACCGCCCTCCCAACGTGGAGGCACTTCTGTCCGGCCCGAATCAAATGACGGTTGGCGATGACCAGAGTCTTATGAAAATGGACGCCGAGACCGGATTGACGACGACTGGAATGACTCAGATACAGGCGTTCATGGCCGGGGCTGCATTCGCAACCGTGGTCATTCTGCTCTGCATCATGGTGATCTTAATTTAGGTGGGAATGCGCCCGGCAGGACTCGAACCTGCGACCCACGGCTTAGAAGGCCGTTGCTCTATCCGGCTGAGCTACGGGCGCTCTCCTTTTGGGTGGTCGGGGCGAAAGGATTCGAACCTTCGACTCCCTGCTCCCAAAGCAGGTGCGCTACCGGGCTGCGCTACGCCCCGGTTCTCCCCGCGAATCCTTGACGCTCGAGAAACTCCACCCGATTCGCGGCCGCGATGTTTCCCTTGGACAAACGAAACAGCCCGCGCAAGGTTACGGGCCGCTTC
>JBFFMO010000403.1:0-4850 GCA_041554035.1 Allomicrovenator sp.
ATCGAATTTCCAAATCGCCCAACGGCTGACTTCTGGCGGCAATTCTGGCCGAACCCGGTCAAGCCGGTCGCGTACCTGATTGTACGCGTTGGTCATGTCTGTGCCGTCGCTGAACTCGATGAAAAAACTGGCGCTGCGGGATTCGGCGCTGCTTCGGACCCGCTGGACGTTACGAACAGTGCGCAGGATCGATTCGACGGGCTCGACGATATCGCGCTCAATATCCGATGGGGTGGTGGGAACCGTCGGGATCGATACAACCAAGAATGGCGGGGTAAAGCCCGAGGGCAAGAGCTGCAGCGAGATCCGCTGATACGCGATGAAACCCACGACCATGCAGGCGATGAACAACATCGCGACCGTCACCGGGCGGCGGATCGATGCCGCTGGCAGGAAAAACCCTCCGTCGTCCGGTGTGTCTAATTCGTTGGGATCCATCACTTCTCTGGCTCAGTGGATACTTAGATGTCATCGACCCGAGATTCATTCCAGTCGGATGCAGATATTTCGGTGATGGCCGCCGAATGCTCACCAGAGGCTTCAGTCGACGGCGAGGCCCCAGGCCTCGAGCAAGCCGCCCGTGACGCGCAGCAGGTTTACGTGCGCGGTCAGCACATCGACTCTGGCTTGCGCGTTGCGGATCTCCGCATCCTCAAGGGTGCGTTGCAGATCCAAGACCTCAAGATAACTGGCCAGACCCGCACGGTACTTGGAGTCGATGGCATCGACGTTTTTGCGAGCCAACGCGATTTCGGCATTGGACATCTCGACTCGGCGTACCTGAGTTGTAAACAGGCGTTCGGCCTGACGCACAGTCTGTTCGATGCCAAGCTCAGCTTCGCGCTGCCGAAGCTGTGAGCGCTCCACCGCGATCATGTCCGCGCTGAGTTGACCGTCGGCCAGACCGTTATCGAGCGGCATCAGGAAGGTCAGCCCCAAAAAAGCGGACGTGTAATCGAGCCCAAAGACCTGACCAAACGCCGTCCCAACGTTTTCGGACAACGAGCCCTGAGTCAGGGTCGCCACAGCGTTCAGCTCGGGTCTGGTCAGGTTGCGGCTTCGGATCAACTGAAGCTTGGACGCCGCAAGATCGGCCTTCAATAATTCAAGGTCGGGGCTAAGACTTCGTGCCGATTCCAGCGCCGAATCAAGGCTTGGAGCCTGCGCGGGCACCGGGATTTCCGGGGTCGCGGGCGGCACAGAACCGGGAGTCCGTCCCATGACGCGTTCAAGTCCTTCCCACGCGTCGACGACCGAGGTCTCCGAGATGATCAGCGTCTGTTCCGCCTGCGAAACCCGCTGCTGCACGATGTCGCGTTCGAGCTCAGCCAGTTGGCCGGCCTCGATTTGTGCGACCGTAAATTCCGCCAACGTTTTTGTGCGGTCTAGGCCTGCTTGAACGGCGTCGCGCTCCAAGCTTGTCCGCACCCAGCGCCAGTAGGCGTTCAGGACCTCGGCGGCCAGGTCATGGGCTGCCCGCAGACGTTGAAGCTCAGTCGCATCAAGCTGTTGTCGCGCCACCTGCAGTGGCAAATCGTTAATATCCTCGCCAAAATTCTTGAGCAAAGGTTGGGTGACCTGAAGCTGGGCTGACGGCGCGTAATTTGGGCCGATCTCGCGAATCTCCGAAATATTAAAATCGGGAACGACAAAGGGAATCCGAGCTGTGGCGCGCGAAAAGTCGAGCTTCAGGCTCAGCGAGGTTCCGTACACGTATTGTTTCAGGATGCTGACCGACGCTGAGCCAAACGTGCTCTCACGCACGCCTTCTTCAATCACGCCCGAGGACGGCTGTTCGGCGTAATTAAGCCCACCTTCTGCGCGTAGCGTGTAGGGCCGCAAGGATTCCTGCGACCTAACCAGCTCCTGACTTTGCCGGACCGACAGGGCGGTCTCGGCAAATTTCGGGCTATTTTTGACCGCTTCTTGCAGCGCCTCTTCTGGCGTCATGGCCAGAGCCGGCAGAGCAATCAACGACGATAAGAGGATGGGGGCAAAACGTCTCATGGCGCGCAAGGTAGCACAGCCCGCCGCAACGTAAACGCCGCTCAGGGTCCAACGCCACAAAGGAGCTCGGTGTAGGTTCGGGCATTCACGACCGCATCAGCAGCATAAGAGCACCAAATATCGTTCTGGCCATATTTGTTATTAGCGATTCCCCTCTCTACAACAGCGCCACCAATTTTTGCGAGTGTGCCGCCCTGCTTGCCTGCTGCCTTCGCGAAGCCGCTGAGCGGGTTATCGCAATCGCTTGGGCGCGGAGAAAGCCCGACGTAGAAATAGTTTGGATATTTCAAGATGTCGCCAAGTTCACGAATACGTTGATCTCTAAAGATCGAGAAACGACCCGCGCCTTCCGAGAAGTCCGACGTCGCAACGTAGGCCAACATTTCTTTCGGAGCGTCCCAATTCTCCGTGCGACGCAAGGGCACGAGCTCGGTGGTGGTGATCTCTTTTCTGAACTCAGGCCCTGAACATCCAAGGATCGCCTCCCCTGTGGTGACCTGGATATAGGCCTGGTCGGTCACGTTGAAACGAATCTCTTCTCCTGGCAAAACCGTCCACCAATGTTCGCGACCTTCGTCGCCATTGGTGACCCAGAACGTCATCGGAATCGACAGCGTATTCTTGGCGCGGAACCCATAGGCAGACGCGTTGAGGCCGCAGCCACCCGCGCTCAAGACGAAGGTTCGATTGGTGTCCAGAGTGGCTGTTTCCATCGCCTGATTTTCAAACGAGTCCGGGCCGGTACAGCTCATGTACGCTGAAGATGCGGCCAGACGCTCGATGAATTCGAGCACGGGATAGGTGATGCAAAGTCCGTTTGGATCGCCCAGAATTGGGAACGCACATTTCACGGGAGCACAGGTCCCGAAATTACACGGGGCGCCATTCGGACAGTTCTCGTCGGAGTTACACGCAACGACCGTCTCGCCCACGGAAAGACAATCCACGTCGGACAGACAGGCTTTGGCGCCACCGGGCAGGTTATTCTGTGGAGCCGCAACCAGATTCAAGTGTTTCGAAGTGGCGTCGTCGTAGGCCAACATCGTCATGGCCGGGAAAATGCGATGGTTCAAGTGGTACCACCAGCGATCGCCCAGACAGAAGAAGTCATCCACCACGCCGTTATTGTCCGCGTCCGACATGTCATCGGGATAACACGCAAACTGGTAAGAGTTGTACGGGTTGGCGCTGGTCGAATTCGGGCATTGCGGCACGAAGCTCGCGTCACATGCTGGGCGCGAAGGATTGCCTGCGTTCCAGGTCAAAGGGATCGGACTCGGAGGCTGAGGCCCTTGTGGCGGAAGCTCGTAATCGGGATCACAGGCATCACCCAAACCATCGCCGTCGGTGTCGTAAGGGTCTTCGGAGAATACGCTTGGGCAGTTGTCGCAGACGTCGCCGTAATGGTCGAAGTCCAGATCAGCCTGATCGACGTTGGCCGTTTCGAAACAGTTGTCCTCGTCATCACAAATCCCGTCGAAATCGGTATCGCCCGATGCATCGTTGCCAATGCACTGGTCGCTCGCGTCAGGCACACCATCGCCGTCGACGTCTCCCAGAACACAATCGCCCGAAGCGCAATTGCCCGGCTGATAGGTTCCGCTGGCATCAAATGCTGAGCCGAAACCAAAACACTCCGTTCCGTTGTCGTTGATGGCCTCGACACAAAGACCGGTGCCCGGATCACAGGCGCTGTCCACATGACAGATGTCCTGAGCCGCGCACACAACATCGACGCACAGGTCGATCTCGGCCCGGAACACCGTGATCTGAGAATTATCCTCAAGCGCTGGGAACTCGGGGTTGGTCCATGGTGTGAACGGGTCGACCATCAAACAATCATAACTCGTTCGACAACCAAGGTATCTGCCCGAGACATCACCCACGGGCGCAACGCGAATCAGCTCACCACCAAGGCTTGTTACGTTCCAAGCGCAGCTGGCTTCGTTCCACTGGGTGGGTATGCCGACAAAGTCGTTGGCAGTCACGGTCTTCCAGTGTCCACCACCGCCGGGGTTATAACAAAGTCGATGCTGGTTCACACAATCCGGGCTGAGCAAACCGTCGCTGCAAACGCCAGGGACCTCGTGGATCGTGAAGGTAAATGCGGTCGGCCCAAAAGCGGTCGGCTCCATGCGAACGCTCGCTTGGTCGTCGATAAGCTGAATCTCTGGAACATCGCCATAACCGTTCCCAATTCCAAGCCACAAAGACGTGCTCAACCCGAGATTGCTCAGGAAGAGGTTCGCCTGCGGCGCGCCATTTGTGTCCACGAGCGCACAGGACGTGCCGTTTGTCGCAAGTTCATAACCCGGCAGACATCCGCAGGTACGAATCGGATCGTTAAGGCTGGAGTTGCATTGCTGGTCACATCCGCCGTTATCAGTCGTCGCGCAGGGATCAAGCTGGCAGCCCGTCGATTGTGCATAACCGTCACCGGTGAATCCCTCCCCACAGGCACACGCGTACCAAGGCTCGAGATTTGTACACACCGCGTTTGGCGCACAGTCGTTGTCTGGGGCGAGCGGGGATGGAGGTGCGTTGATCGGACCGCCCGTGCACTCGTCGAAATCGACACAGGTGTTCGACAAATTGGTCTGCCCCGCTGGGCACGAATCACATTCATAGGCGCCCGGTGTATTTGCGCAGACCGCGGCACCACCGCATGGACTCGTCAAAGTCGTGCATTCGTCCACGTCTAAACAGCCGTAGGCGCCGTCCTTGTTGAAGCCTCTGGGGCATGGGCCACAGGTATAGTTGGCCTCGTCGTTCATCAAACAACCGCGGTCGGCGACGGGGTCGGAGCTGCAGAGGTCTGTTCCCTGTCCACACACGTCAGAGAC
>JBFFMO010000404.1:0-4841 GCA_041554035.1 Allomicrovenator sp.
AATGCATTTTTGCCGTGGATTTGTTCAACGAAGGTCTCGACGTTCCGAGCATCGACACTGTCCTGTTTTTAAGGCCTACAGAGAGCGCGACCATCTTTTTGCAGCAGTTGGGGCGAGGCCTTCGTCATTCCGCAAATAAATCCCATCTGACTGTTTTGGATTTCATTGGAAACTCGAACAAGAAATATCGGTTCGATGTTAAGTTTCAGAGCATTACAGGTGGCTCACGACGTGATGTCGTAAATGATATCGAAGAAGACTTTCCACATCTGCCGCCCGGCTGCGAAATCGTGTTGGACCGGCAGGCCAAGGACCATGTCTTAGCGAATATCAAAGCCGCTGTTGGCACAAGCGAACTAAGGTTCCACACGAACGAGCTAAAAGAGGTCGCAGCGGCACTTGGCGACGACGTAACGTTGCAAGCGTATCTGAATGCCGTTCAGTTGAATCTAGGAGACCTCTATTCGCGCTCAGGGCGGTCGTGGACCGACCTGCGCCGTCGAGCCGGCCTGACATGGCCAGAAACCGGTGATGCGTACGAGAGCAGTCTTTTGAAAGCGATGGCTCGACTGCAGCACATCAACGATCGGCAACGCCTGATTACCTGGATGGAATGGCTTCAAGCCGAACAACCACCCAGACTGGAATCCCTTGATACCGCAGCAGGACGACTGCAGTTGATGTTCTTATCGGCGGTCGTTGACCGCCAGCTTTCGATCGACAAAATCTCCGAAGCATTTGAGCAGGTTTGGTCCAACCCGGCCATTCGACAAGAACTCTCGCAAATCCTCGAAGTCCTCAAAGATGATCTGCGCAGTGTTTCATTTCCGAACGAATTGGGACCGAATATCCCACTCCGAACTCATGGGACTTATGCTTTGGCTGAGATTATGGCTGCCTATGGGATCATCAAGAATGATGAGCTTTATGCACCGCGCGAAGGCGTCCTTTACGACAAAGACAGCCAGACGGATTTATTTTTCATCACGATTCATAAAAACCCTGATGAATACGCACCGCAACATATGTTCAATGATTACCCAATCTCCGAAGACCTTTTTCATTGGGAAACACAGCCAAACACAAGCGAACAATCACCTACGGGACAGCGTTATATCCATCACCAGGAAATGGGCTCAAAAGTGGTACTCTTTGTTAGGCAAAACAAGAAGATTGGCGATTTAACCCAGCCTTATTTATGCCTTGGAAAGGCCCGCTATCTGCGCCACCAATCGGAACGCCCAATGCAGATCATATGGGCACTTGAACGACCTATGCCTGCTTGGTTTTACATGGAGGCAAAGACTGCGGCTGGATGAAGAACGTCAATTTCTGGCTACATAATTGCGCTCCTGATTAATCACAGTTCGCGGAGGAGAACGACGTTGACCCATTTTCACTTGGCGTCCACGATGTAGAAAATAATTAGTTAAAGCTGGGGGCCAAATGAAAACATCTCTGCTTCATGAACGTACGTTTGAACGACTCGTCGACGACCAGTCGATGGACCCGCGGGTGCAAAACCTCGTGCTCGCTTCTTTTGAAGACAAGCTCGACGAATACCTCAACAATCCGGTCGATCTTGCAGAACGGCCCAAAGCGCCCCAATCGGCCAAGATTCCTGGTGCGTTTCTGAAGTCGCTTGAGGTTCAGTCGTTTCGCGGCATTGGGCCGACGACGAAGGTTCAATTCAAATGCAAACCGGGGCTGACGCTGATTGTGGGTCGTAACGGGTCTGGCAAATCGTCGTTGTCCGAGGCGCTCGAGGTCGCTTTAACCGGCAACACGCACAGGTGGGAGGGCAAGACCAATCAATGGCAGGCTGGGTGGCGTAATCTTCATGATAAAGGCCGGGCCACGATTTCAGCCTCGTTCATGATCGATGGGGATTCTGAGGCCATCGACGTCAAGCGCCAATGGGAGGCCGAGGCCGAGTTCAACGAGGGCAAGCTGAAGGTGACGCAGGCTCAGAAGGAGTATGCGGGGTTTGACGAGGTCGGTTGGGATACGGCCATTCAAACCTATCGGCCCATCCTCTCGTATAACGAGCTCGGTAATGCATTGAATAAAGGCCCATCGGGCTTGTACGACAGCCTACACGGCGTGTTGGGACTCGATGACCTGACAGCCGTCAAATCGCGTCTGACAAGCTCTCGTAAAGCCCTGGAGGACCACAAAAAGACCTTTAAGACGGCAAAGGACTCTGCGAAGGCTCTCGCCGGGGCATCCAATGATGAACGGGCGGTCGCGGCTGCGAAGATCTGGGCAGGCAACAAACACGATATCGAGGCGCTCTACGGCTTGCATGAAGGCGAGCTGGAGGACGACTCGCAGTTGGCGAGCCTCAAGGTTTTGGCGGCGCTCAAGGCACCCGATGAAGCTAAGGTCCTTGAAGCGGTCGAGGCTCTAAATGAAGCCTTTGCGGCCGAAGACGCGGTTCAGGAAGCCCATCAGGATATCGACCCGGTGGTCTTGGGCCTTTTGCGTGAGGCATTAAAATTTCACCAATCGCATGCAGACGCCGCCTGCCCGGTATGCAGCTCGGGAACTCTGGATTCATCGTGGCAAGTCGGTGCGCAAAAACGGCTCGACGATGCAAAAGCCTATTCAGACGCGGTGGACGCGGCAAAACGAGAGGTCAAAGCGGCCGTGTATAGCGCCCAACAAATCATAGGAGGCGCCAAATTGCGTGGTTCGGCCTCGGACGAAACCGTGAAGGCTGCCTACGCGACATGGGCGAACGCGGTCGCGGACCGCGAACTTGCGAACCACCTGATGCAGCAACACGAGCCCTTGCGAATCGCCTATGAGGCTGCAGCGAATACTGCGCGTGTAGAGGTCGAACGGATCGAAACCGATTGGCGGCCTGTGCGCGACGCGAGCCGAAAAGCGCTGGAGCTTTACGAGAAATTCCTGAATGTCGAAGATGATATCAAAGCCCTGAAATCCGCAGAAAATTGGATTAAGGAATTTGAAGGCATTTTGCGCGAAGAACGCTTTAATCCCATCGCTGAAAAGGCTCAGGAGATCTGGCGTGAGCTTCGAAATAATTCAAATGTTTCGATTTCCAATATCAGCCTCGCCGGGACTTCGACTCAACGAAAAGTCGATATCTCTGTTTCTGTGGACGACACCAAAACGGCGGCCCTTGGCGTGATGAGCCAGGGCGAGCTGCATTCGATGTTGTTGAGCCTCTTTTTGCCACGGGCGACGTTGGAGGAAAGTCCATTTCGGTTTGTGGTCATCGACGATCCTGTTCAAGCCATGGACCCTGCCAAAGTGGATGGCCTTGCGCGCGTGCTTGAAACCACGGCGAAGACACATCAAGTCATCGTCCTGACGCACGATACTCGCCTGGTCGATGCCATTCGACGCCTGCGGATCGACGCGGACGTGCGTAACGTGATTCGTCAGACGGAATCGCGCGTGAGCGTCGAACAGGGCAAACCAGCCGCACAACAGTATTTGGATGATGCACGGGATGTGCTTGAGAACCGTTCCAAATTGGCGCCTGAAATTGCGATGCTGGTGATTCCCGGACTTTGTCGTGGAGCGTTCGAGTCCGCATTTAAGGACCTCGCCTGGAACAAAATGCTGGCGGAGGGCGTCACGCATGACCAGTGCGAAAAGCATATTCGGGAGTGTCGAAACACCACAAATATTGCGCAGCTCGCCATGGTCGGCGTTGGCGGACAGGGCAATCTCTACAGCATTTTGAATAACAAATATAAAGGTTCTTTTGTCGATGTTTTGAAGATCACCATTGACCATGCGCATAGAGCTTATCGTGGTGATTTAGATGCGTTGTTAAACGACACCAGAATGGCATTACGCTCGATGGGGGCCGTATGACCGACGTCTCTAAGACGCTGAAAAATGCCCGAGACATCTTGAATGACAAGGGTGGCAATGCCCATGGGCGCGCTCGGGGAGCTTGTTTGATCGCGCGTCAGGCTTTGGAGAGTGCAGTCGAAAATCATATTGAAGCCGCGTACGGCAAAATCGATCGACCGAGTTTCACGACTCAGCTCATCGTGATTGAACAAATGTCGTTGGATAAACCTGCTCAACATGCGCTCGCTCGGCGCATGGCGTGGACGTGGTCGGCCCTATCATCCGCCTGCCATGCACACGGCTATCCATTGGAACCGACCCATGAGGAAGTGGAACGGTGGATCGAAACCATCGAGGAGTTTTCGCGGTTGAGGGGCTCGACATAAGTGTCGTGATTTATTGTATTGGCGACGTTTAATCACAAATCGCAGGGCAGGCCATAGGGCCTGCAGACCAGTCACAATGCAGGCCATAGGGCCTGCGGACCAGTCACAAGGCCAGGCTGGAGCCTGGCGGACCGGTCACAGGGCCAGGCTGGAGCCTGGTGGACTCGTCACAAGGCTTCTAGGGTCGCGAGCAAGGTCCGTGCGTTCTTGAAGCGCTCAGTTGGGTCTTTTTGAAGGCATTTTATCAGGATGGCGCGTAGCGCGGGCGCCATCGGTACCGCATCCCAGTCTGGGATCTTCCAGAGACGGATTTGCTCCAATAACTCGAATTTTTCTGGATGCCCAAAGACCGGGGACTTTTGCAGGCACGACAGCGCTACGAGCCCTAGCGAGGCGATGTCTGATGCCGGGGTCAGCCCAAAGCCACGGACCTCTTCTGGGCTCATGTAGGGGCTGGTGCGGGGCAATTGCATCGGTTGCTGACGTGTCGCTATCCAAAGCGGGCTATAGCGCACCGTCTTGGTTTTCGAGTCGTAGTGGCGATAGATTTGTTCGGGCGCCACGCTGCCAAAACATAATCCGCGTTCGTGGATCGTGATCTGCGCCTCACACACATCCGCC
>JBFFMO010000405.1:0-4840 GCA_041554035.1 Allomicrovenator sp.
AGCCGAACACACTCGTCTGCTTGAATTTGCGTTTGGTCCCGACGTTCCCGGACTCGACCACGACGACCCGCTTTACCCGCGTGCGGTTCTGGCGGCGACCCTCGAAAAGTCAGACGTGATATCCAACGATGACCCGCGCGAAGTGCGGTACAACGTGTTTCAAGCGTTGCAGTACATCACCGACTGGCTCTGCGGGAATGGGTGTGTCGCCCTCCCCGCCACGATGACCAACGCCGAAGGCGAGTCCGTTTTTGTTCGGGTTATGGACGACCTGGCGACAACCGAACGAAGCCGCTGGGAGCTCTGGGCCGAAATCGCACACGGGCGCGTATCCACTGAGCGATTTGACCATATCTTGAGCGAGGAGTTGGCCTTCCTGAAAGCCAACACCGACTCTGAGACCAAACGGATTCAAGTTCGTTGGCAGGGAGAGGCCGCCGTCTGGTATCCCATCGCGGCCAAAATACTTCGGAATCTGGTCGTCACCGACCATCCCGTCGAGTTCGCAACACAGCTGATGTTGCCCTTCACTTTCGACCATGTGCGCAACCGACACCTCGGAGTCTGAGAGCGCCATAAAAACCGCGATGAAACGTCACGTGATTGTACCTCGACATTTCGGTGGTGAGTCGCTATTTTCGCGCCCCCCGATTCCCTTGGGTCGGTCGCGCGGAGGTCAGCATGGCAAGTGGAATTGAAGAACGAAGTGGGTTCGAAGATCGCATTCGATTTGATGACGAAGAAGAAGAAGCGTGGAGCACTGAACGCAGTCGCGACCTTTATCAGGTTCAGGGCTGGGGACAGCCTTATTTCGCGATCAACGCAAAGGGACACGTCGAAGTACGACCCGACCCGTCTCGCGACCAAACCATCGACATCTTCGAACTGACGGCTCGCGTGGCTGAACGCGGCCTCGACCTCCCCATCCTGCTCAGATTCCCGGACATCCTTCATCATCGTATTCGGTTGATGAACGAGAGCTTTCAACGCGCGATCGCTGAGTATGATTATAAGGGCGTCTATCGCGGTGTCTTCCCAATCAAGGTTAACCAACAGCGCCACATCGTCGAGGAAATCGTCGAAGCGGGCAAACCTTGGCGCTATGGCCTCGAAGCCGGATCGAAACCTGAACTCTTGATCGCCCTTTCAGAAATGGACGACAAAGACGGGTTCATCATCTGCAACGGCTACAAGGACAGTGGCTTCATCGAAACCGCATTGATTGCCCAGCGATTCGACAACACCGTGGTCATCGTTCTTGAACGCCCAGATGAAGTGCGTACGGTCATCGAAGCCAGTGAGCGCCTTGGCATTCGTCCCGTCCTGGGTGTGCGAAGCAAACTTGCGAGCAAAGGCATGGGACGTTGGGCAGATTCAGCGGGCGACCGCGCGAAATTCGGACTGACCACGCCCCAAATCATTGCCGTCGTCGACGAGCTCGCCAAACACGACATGCTGGACTGCCTGCAGTTGCTCCATTTTCATATTGGAAGCCAGGTTTCTTCGATTACGCCCTGGAAAAACGCGCTTCGCGAAGCCGGACACATCTACACCGAACTGGCGAAGATGGGCTGCAAGATGGGCTACCTCGACGTGGGCGGCGGGCTCGCCGTTGACTACGATGGCAGCAAATCTGATTTCCACGCGTCGATGAATTACACGGTTCAGGAATACGCCAACGACGTAGTCACCGGCATCCAATCGGCCTGTGACCAAGACTCGATCGCCCACCCGACCATCGTCACAGAAAGCGGCCGTGCGGTCGCTTCCTACCAGTCGGTTCTGATTTTCAGCGCCGTGGCCGAAACTCGCGTGCAACTCAACATTGAAAAGCCCGACGAAGACGCACCCAAGCTGCTTCACGACATGTGGGACACGCTCGAGGGCATCATGCCCAAGAATGTTCAAGAGTCCTGGCACGACGCCAATCAGGGCCTCGAAGAAGCCCGCTCTTTGTTCCGGTTTGGCTACCTTCAGCTGCGCGAGCTTGGCGCCGCCGAAACGCTCTTTCGGGCATGCGCCGAGAAAATCGTCGCAAAAATGAAAAATCGGACACGGATCCCCGAGGAGCTCGCAAATATCGACGAGTTATTCGGTAATATTTATTACTGCAATTTCTCGCTATTTCAGAGCGCTCCGGACATCTGGGCCATGGATCAATTATTCCCCATCATGCCCATTCATCGCCTCGATGAACGGCCGACAGGCAAGGCACGGCTGGCCGACCTGACCTGCGACAGCGACGGCATCATCAAAGGCTTCATCGACGTCGAAGACGTGAAACCCGCCCTTGAAGTGCATGAATGCGTACCGGGAGAGCCCTATCTGATGGGGATGTTCTTGATCGGCGCCTACCAGGAAATCCTGGGAGATTTGCATAACCTTTTTGGTGACACGAACGCTGTGCAAATCCGCCTCACGGATAACGGCTACAGCGTATCCGACGTGATCAAAGGCGACACGGTCGCTGAAGTGTTGACCTACGTTCAATATGACGCAGAAAAAATGATTGAACGGGTTCGCAAACAGGCCGAAAAAACCCACTCCGAGGGCCGAATGACTCTGGAGCAAATGCGAATGTTCATGCGGCATTACGAAGAGGCCATGCGGTCTTATACGTATTTAAAATAGTGACATTATTGGTCGGCAAATAGCGCCAGAGGTCTGAACACTCTGGCCGCCCACGCTGCTTCATTATGCGAGGCGTTGGGCTCCCACCAGTGCACAAGATCGACGTCGTAGGCGTACCCTTCCGCCACCAGAAGGGCCTCGAATTGTTTATTTTCGCAATAATTATCCGAGGCGCTCGGGTCGTCGTCCTGAATGCCATCTGCGTCGCTATCCATGCAGTTATCGCCACCACCACCCGAATCCACATAAATGAAGGTGTCGCGTTTCCCCTTGCCTTCAAAACGCTCGATAATCGTCTGATTATTCAGTCCGATGGAACCCCATCCCAAGGTCCCGGATAAAGTGGCGGCAAAATCGTACTCGCCCTCAAAACGGTCCGCGATGACCAAAGAGATCAAGCCGCCCAGCGAAGACCCCATCGTGCCTACTTTTGCGGGCTCCCCGTATTGAGACTGGATCAATTCTCGGACCCGTGTGTTCACAAAATCAGCGTAATCCTCACCCCGACCGCCAATCATTCCTGACCCGATATCGTCCGCCACGTGGGTGTATTCGTCCATGCGCGCCGCAGAATTATCAATCCCGACAATCATCATGCCTGCAGGAGCTTGGTCGAATAATCTCCAACCTCCAGAAATCGCGTCCGGCGCGAAAAGGTTCTGCCCATCGTGGGTATAAAGAACGTGGGTTACGGTCCCCTCCGGTCGAAGAACGGTGATGCTTCGGGGTGAGATTTTCGAGTCGCCGATTTGGAAAAACCTCTCAAGGTGTTTGGTCGTTGGCGCAACGAGGGTCATCTCACCAAACTCATCGTAGACGTAGGACCGGCCCCAGGGATCCGCCTTGAAGGTCGAGCCGTCCGAAAACTTGTAGCGTGAGCCCGGCGCCACATTAAGTACGACATAAGAAAACCCCTCGGCATGCTTCATCGCTGTGCCCGCAAAGTCGTCGTGGTCCCCGCCAACTTTGTCAAAAGCATCCTCAAACGACACAAAGAGGTAGCCCCCCTCCACGGCCAAAGGCCAACCCTGCTCGTTGGCAAGGGCCAGAGCGGCCTCTTGGCCGCCATCAGCCAACCCTTGGAGGAGGCTCTCAAGTTCCGTGGAGCCGGCATCAGCGGCAGCATCGAAGTCGATGGAGCCGGTGTCGTCATCGCTCTTGTTGTTGAGCGAGGTGTCCATACCACCGTCTTCGTTTTGGAAATCGCTGCGATTGGGGGCGTCGTCACTTGAGCAGGCGTTCAGCAAAAACAGCGCCAGCACGACAAAAATCCTAACGTTCATAGCGCCTCTGAGCAGGGCAAACGGCCCGTGATTGAGTCTGTTTATTTTGCCCCGCTGACCTCGGGTTCGCAACTAGGACCGCTTCTTCGAGAATTCGGCAAACACCTGACGAGATATCGCCACATGTTCGCCCTTTTCATTCCACAGATTGGATTCGAAATGGGCGTAACCATCATTGGACGACGTCAGCTTGGAATCAAAGCCCCACCACGCATCACGAGGCAAATCTGCGCGATAGGCGTGGCGAGAAAAGGACACAAACCAGGTCACGGAACTCCCAGGATAGGGGGCGTCAAGCATCGACCATACGGGCGGTGGCCAAGCGTCAATCAAACCGACGATACCCGCTGGAGACGCGGTCAGCCCATTTTTGGCGCGAATCCAACCTTGAACATGGGGAGGTCCTCCCGAAAAGGGCAGAGAATCGACGGTCCACCTGTACGAAAAATGTCGTGTAAAATCAGGCGTCACACCGTCATGAAACGGCATTTCAATGGCGTCGGAGGGCAGAGCCATTTGAGGGACTCTGGGACCTGGGTAATCAACGGCCGTTTCGCGGGAATCCGCCAACAGGATCAATGCGGCCGAAACAACCTCACCACCCTGAGTGATCTCCGAAGACACATGGGTCGCCGAATGGCCCTCCGCTAAGACTTGGGCGGTGACCTCAGCTTCGCCCACGGCGAGCGGCCCCACAAAATTCATCGACATCGAGCGGATGGGTCGTTTCACGACCTGCTCAGCGGCACGCAGCGCCAGGGCGCCCGAAACACCACCATACGTGGCGCGACCTTGTCCCCAACCACTTGGAATTTGAGCCAGGAAGCTCCTCTCCCCACTATCAAACACTTGACTGGCGTCATCGAATGAACTCATTACTTCCTCGCCAAGGCTATCGGTAATACGAACAAAGAGTTATTCTAACA
>JBFFMO010000406.1:0-4833 GCA_041554035.1 Allomicrovenator sp.
GCCGGTCATCAAGGCCTGCATGACGAGGCCTTGTATCGTTCCCACAAAAAGGCTCGACACCACCGAAGGGGCGACGGTTGTTCTGATCTCTCCAATCGCTTGACCGCGTTTGACTTGGGTTTCGATGACGACCGCGTAGCGTCCGAGGAGGTGCCGCACGATCTTTTTTGCAGAAGTGTCGTCTTGGTTTTGCAGCTCTCCAAAGAGCATTCTGGGTACACCGGGATGCTGAATCACAAAATCGATATGGGCCAGGAACATCGCCTCTAGCGCGGCCATGGGCCCGTCGGCCTTCGCCGCGACGTCCTCGACGCGTCCAAGTAATCGCTCACTTACCCAATCCATGACCGCGGCCCACACCGCATCTTTGCTGGCAAAATGACGAAAAAGAGCTCCCTGGGTCACGCCCATCTGCTTTGCGATCTGCGTCGTCGTAATTTCGCTCGGATTATGGTTCGCGGCGAGGCTGATTACCGCTTCTACAGTGGCCGCGCGACGTTCTTCGGACTTCAGATAAGGCTGTGGGGTCATGGGAATCACCTCTCGGATTTGTCGGAAGCCAAACGTATTTCGTTAAGGACCCGAGCACAAATGAACCTACGCAGAAACGATTTCGTTTGCAATCCGAAAGAAAGTGATCGATTACTTTCTTTGCGGGTTGGCCGTGTTCAGGAGTGGTGATGAACTTTCAAAATCAGATTCGCGCCTACAAAGACGTGCTCAGTCAGGGCTCAAGGCAACAACTCAACCTGCATGAGCGCCTCTTGGTTCAGCGGGTTAGTGATGGCGACGAGGAGGCTTTTCGCGTGATTGCGGAGGCGCAGTTCGAGCGCATCTTTCGCGTGGCCTTGCGCATTGTGCGCGACGACGAAGATGCTTCCGACGTTGCGCAAGAGGTGTTGCTGACGGCCCATCTGCATTTGCGGGATTTTAGATCAGACTCGCAGCTGAGCACCTGGCTGCATCGCGTGACGTGTAATTCTGCCCTGATGTTCCTGCGCCGGCGTCGACGGCATGAAGTGATCGAATTGCAGAACCCGTTGGAGGCATTCAAACCTGAGCGCATCTACGAACAGCGCGAAACACTGGGGCGAGTCCAGGCGGCCTGGATGGAGTTGGCTCCACACCATCGCGAAATCTTAGACCTTCGAGTTCGCGAAGAACTCTCGCTTAAGGAGATCGCTGAATCCTTAAAGCTCAGCATTCCTGCGGCCAAAAGCCGTATTCATCGCGCAAGATTGGAGCTCGTGGAATGCACAAATACCCACGGAATTTTTTGAAGGGTCGCCACATGAAGACACAAAAATCTTCGAAATATTGGGAGAAAACATGAAACATTTACCGGTGGTCGCGGGTCTGCTCGCGATTGGTTTTGGCCTGATGACTTTGATCGAAGGCGGCCACGTCCTTTTTGGCGGCCCCGAGGCTTATGCGGCGGCGGGCAAAGTCGTTCCCTGGGTGCTCTATTTCAATTTTTCAGCGGGTTTTCTCTACGTCGCCACTGGTGCGCTTTCGATTGCCAAAAAGTCCTACGCAAAACGGCTGGCGATCGGCTTGGCTCTGGCAAATCTGGTCGTGTTTACCACGCTCTTGGTTCACGTCTTTGTCGGTGAACCCTACGAGAGCCGCACGGTGATGGCGATGACGCTTCGCAGCGCATTTTGGATGGTTCAAGCTTTCGTGCTGCGACGAGCCCTGTCCTGACCGGAAGTTCTTAGAATCGGCATGCGGTCGAAGCGCACCGACCACTGAAAACCGAAAACGGCCGAAGGCTTAGCCTAGGGGCAGGTTCAAGAGTGTGTAGACATGAATGAAGTGGGCACCCGCGCCGCAGAGCACAAAGACATGCCAGACGTCGTGAAAGCCAAACTTGTCAGGCCAAGGATTGGGCCATTTGGTGGCATAAACAATGGCACCGACCGTATAGAACCCGCCTCCGATCATCAGCCAGGTGAGCGATACGTCAGGCATGGCGCCCAGCAAACGCTCACCGGGTAACAACACCATCCAGCCCAGCCCCAAGTAAATCGCAACGTTGAACCAACGCGGCATATGGAACCATAAGAGCTTGCACATGATGCCCACGAACACCGTGATGCCCAAAGCGATCATCATGCCGTCTCGCCACCAGCCATGGAGGAAATGCACGACGGGCGGGACGTAGGTTCCTGCGATCAGCAGGTAAATGGCCGAGTGATCCATGCGGCGTAGCCAGAGGTTCCCTTTCACGCCCAAATCAAAGAAATGGTAGGTCGAGGACGCCAAGAAAAGCATGGCCAGAGAGACGCCATAAATCGCGAATGACGCGGTTTTGATGGCCGGCCCGGGCGATTGCGCGACCAGAACGACCAGTCCCACGCAGGCCGCCAGGAAACCCACAAAATGAGTCAAAGCGCTGGCTGGGTCTTTCCATGTCGTAAACGTCGGGGATTTTGTCATGGGCGGCAGGTTGTCAGTATTTGGGTGGGGTTTCAACGTCCAAGCGTGGAATCGACGGCGCGAGTCGCATCCTCGAACTCACGGAAGCAGCATAACGAGAAGCGCTCCGAGGAGGGTCAAGAATACCATGAGAAGCAGAAACGCTAGCTTCGATGTGCGCCAAAGACCCATGAAAATCGAAGCGATGATTGCGCCTTTGACCAGCGCCATTCCCAGCAGACTGACGTCGGTCGCGGCGTGACTATCCGCCCACCACATCAAAAAAGTCATGACAAGCAGAGCGACCCAGGCGATGTCAATGGCTCGGGTGTTCTGGGTCGTATTCATTGTGCCCCCGACATGTAGAGCAGCGGAAAGAGCAGGATCCAAATCAAGTCCACCAGATGCCAGTAAGTGGCTGCCGCCTCGACGGTATGGACATCGGGTGGGTCCTCACCAGGCCGTCGCAGGCCGTAGGCGACAACGGCGCAGATGCCGATGCCGATCACGACGTGCACCAGATGAAGGACGGTCAGAAAGAGGTAGAAGAACCAGAATTGATTGGTTGAAAGAGAGACACCGTGTGAAAAAACATCGACATATTCTGAGATTTTAATGCCGGTGAATACGACGCCAGAAAGCGCTGTCGCGACGAGCCAGGGTACGGCGTCGCTGCTGGTTCGGGCGCGTTGGGCGCCGCGCGCAATCAACCAAGATCCGGTGAGCAGGATCGCCGTGTTGATCGCGCCCGAGGTGGGGTGAAGCATCGCCTGTGATGCCGAGAAGATCTCGACTTCCTGGGCGTAGCTCCAGGCATAACCCAAGAAAAACAGCGAAAACGTGAAGAGTTCTACAGTGACGATAATCCACACGACTGGGCCGCCGGGCAGCTGATTCAGCCAAGTAGCCAGCGCGTCGTTTTCGGGCGTAGAGTCAGGAATCGGGAGTGAGTCGTTCATGGGCCGCCGTAAATGCAAGCGTTGCGGCAGGTCTCCTGCACAGTGATGCTGCTAAGTCCCGAAAGCCCCGGTGCCAAAGAGTCCCAAATCCACGCGGCGAGGTTTTCGCTGGTTGGGTTTTCGAGTCCTTCGATGTCGTTCAGGTAATAGTGATCAAGTCGGTCGAACGTGGGGCGGCAGATCGCGTCGAGGTCGCCAAAATCGATCGTCCATCCCGTTTTTGGATCGACGGGCAATTCTGCCTCGACTCGGACCTTGAACGAATGTCCGTGAAGGCGCGAACACTTGTGTTCGGGCGGGAGGAGCGGCAGTCGATGTGCAGCTTCGAATCCAAATTCACGCCAGATTTTCATCTTTAATTCTCCTCATTTTGTGACCCGTCCGTACACGTCGGTGAGCGTTGCGGTGAGGGCATCAGCATGCGGCATCATCGCCCAATTTTGTTCGCCGAGCATGGCAGGCAGGTAGTTGCGAGCTGTCTGATCGATGGCAAAACCGAAGACATGAACGCTGGCGCGCTCGGCTTCTCGGACGGCCTGTCGAACGTCGCGGATGCCGTAATTGCCTTCGTAGCGGTCGTAGTCCGTGGGTTTTCCGTCGCTGAGCAGCAAAACCATGCGTTTTCGGGCGGTGCGGCGGCAGACCTCGGCCGTGGCGTGACGCAGTGCCGGGCCAATGCGGGTGTAGCCTTGAGGTTCGATCGAGCCCAACCGGTTACGAGCTGATGCCCACGATTCAGACCACCCTTTGATTTCAAAAATTCGAACCAGATTTCGGGTGTTGGAGCCAAACGCCAAGATCTGAAGATCGTCGCCAAGCACGCTTGTGACTTCTCCCAGCACAACGATGGCTTCGCGTGCAACATCGAGTACGCGGTGGTTGTCGACCCAGGAGTCTGCCGACAAGGAGATATCGAGTAAGACGGTGGTTGCGAGGCTTCGTGCCGTGCGGGCACGTCGTTCGTAGAGGCGAGTGTTGCCACCATGTCCGGCCCGCTGGGCCGCGGTCTCCTGAACCAAGGCCTCAAGGTCCACATCCTCGCCGTCGAATTGGCGTCGTTGGGGCCGAAGCTGCTGGCGATAGCTTTTAAGTCGACGTGTCAGATGCGCGATTTGGCCTCGTTTTTCGGCCGCGACCTTTACGGCGTAGTCGTCGTGCAAAATCGGCAAGATTGTTGGGTAGACTTGGACCCAGTTCTTCTTGTAGCGGCCTTTGCGGTCATCCCATTCGTCGTACAGCACTGCGTTTTCATGAGGGGAAACCGAATTCACGTCCGGGATTTCTAGGGCCAGACGAATATCGGCTTTGTACAGAGAGTCAGCCGGAGCGCCGCCGCGGTACATGGTGTTGAGATCGAGTTCTTCCAGCGCGGTCATATGGTCGTCGAGTTCGTCGTCGCCGTCGGTGGCACGTTGTTCGCCGCGGTAGTCATCGGCAGTTTCGACCTTTTCGAAGA
>JBFFMO010000407.1:0-4833 GCA_041554035.1 Allomicrovenator sp.
GATCACCGAGAAAGCCAATCTGCCGGCAGACCACACGACCTTGGGTGAAGCGTTCAAGAAGGGCGGCTGGGCGACGGCACTGTTTTCGTCGAATGGATACGTCTCTAATTCGTGGGGTTTTGCCCGCGGATTTGATGTTGAAGTAAATCCGATCCGCGAAAACCGTCCATCGGACACCGAGTATTTATGGCCTGAGGCCGAGACCTGGCTGAAAAAGCAAGTCACAGAAAACCCCGATAAACCAGCGCTGCTCTACATCAATACCGTCGATCCACATGTGCCCTACGATCCGCCCGCAGACATTCTGGCCAAATACCATCAGGGCGGCCCGGTCGGAAAAGTTTCGCCCCGTGGAACGGGTCAGATTCTTCACGACATGGCAGGCGGTAAGATCAAATTGAATGCGGCGGAAGCCAAATACATGCACGCCCTTTACCAGGGTGAAATCACCTACAACGACATCTGGTTTGGCAAGATGTTGGCGTCATTGGATGCCATGGGAATCCGAGACCAGACCATGATCGTGGTGACCTCAGATCACGGCGAAGAATTTGGTGAGTACGGCAAATTTGGTCACGGCATCAGCGTAAATCAGGAGCTCGTGGATGTTCCGTTCCTGATTGGCTACAGGCCTTGGACAAAACAAGGTCGCGTGGTTTCTCAGGACGTCGAAGTCGTGGATATTTTGCCCACCGTGCTGGATGCGGCGGGCATCGAAAAACCAAAATCTCTTCAGGGCGCAAGCCTTGTTGAATTGATGTTAGACCCCACGGAGTTGCACCCTCGGGCAGCGTTTTCGTATCATAATACATTCCTGCGCGGGGCTCGCGTTGGCGACTGGAAATACCAACTATTTAATGGCGATAATGACCCACTATTTTATCTTCCGGACGGGAAAGATGGCGCAGAAAAAACCGATATCAGCGAGTCCAAACCCTTGGTCCGCCGCATGATGCGCGACTCGATGGCTTTTCAAGTTGGCCTCGATAAGGTGATCGATAAATCCAAGCACGGTACTGCAAATAATCACTCGTCAGAATTGGCGAAAATGCTCGACTCGAAGGGCTGGTAAATGAAAGACGACAAGAAATTACATGTCGATGTTCGTGAGGCTGAACTCGAAGACCTCGCCCCGATTTATGCCCTGGGTGAAAGGCTTTTCACGGCGGATAAATGGACGAGCCTTCACCGCACCTGGGACGAGTACGAAGTCCTGAACCTTTACATGACCGACGGTGAAACATGTCTGGTGGCAGAATACGACGGCAAGGTCGTCGGTTTTGTGTTGGGTGCCACGATCGATAAACGTCACTCATCATGGAAATACGGGTACCTGCTTTGGCTCGGTGTTTCGCCAGAAGCCAAGGGACTTGGGGTCGGCAAGAAGCTCGTAAAACGCATCACCGACCTCTTTATCCAAGACGGCGCGCGCATGATGATTGTCGACACGGATGCCGAGAACGAAGACGCGATTGGCTTCTTTAAAAAGACGGGTTTTTCAAATGAACAACAACACGTCTACATGTCGATGAACCTGACAAAACATCCGTCCTACGACCGATTACGACCGACAAAACCCGATAAAAAAGACAGTAAAACCACTGGTGATGGAGCCAAAAAACATGAGTGAATTTCAGGCCGTCATCGATTCCATCAGTCCAGAACGTTTGCTCCATTGGTTGACCGAAACGGTCGACACTTACGGCCCAACCTGGGCCGAAGGCCCAGCTCTTCTGGTTTTTGAGGACATGCTGAACGCGCTTGAACTTCCTTATCGAAAACAGGTCGTCGACGAAGAACGTTATAATCTAATCGTCGAAGTCGGGCCTCAACCCCCGTCGTTGATGTGGGTCGGCCATGTAGACACCGTGGGGCTATATGACGAAGAGCATCGAGGTGTTCGAATCGAAGGCGACCTTCTTTACGGGCTTGGTTCGGCGGACATGAAGTCGGGTTGCGTTGCCGCCGTTGAAGCTCTCGCCGCCGTCGTGCGCAGCGGCATCGAATTGACTCAGGGGATTCGACTGGCGCTGGTGGTTGGCGAAGAAGAATACGGCGACGGTTCCGAAAAACTGGTGGAATTGGCTCCGGCCCCTTTGGTGGTGGTCGGCGAGCCCACGAATCTTCAGCCGTGCACAGCCCATTATGGATATTTTGAGGTGTTTTTGCGCAGCCGCGGGTCCCGTGCGCATGCGGCTTTGCCCGAAGTGGGCGACAACGCCATTCACGCGATGTTGGCGTGGTTGATGCGAATCTTGGAGGCCACTCCAGACGAACCGTGGGCCCACGATTGCGCCTTCACTCCCCGCAAAATCGACGGTGGAACCCCACTTTTTGCGGTGGCCGAATCTTGCGAAGCCGTGATCGACGTTCATCTTCCAGCCCGCGTGGACTTTGCATTGGTGGCTGAGCTTCTGGAGCGCACCTGTCAGATGACCCGGGGTGACCACCGTGGCTGCGAACTCGAGTTCGAGGTCGCGTTTGCCTCACCAGGTTTTGATAGCGGTGCGGACTTCAGCGCCCTCGAGCAGGGTTTCTTGGGTGTGGACCTGCCCTGGGCCCCTGTCGCGTTCAGAAGCCACTCAGACGCTGCCCTATTCCACGAGAAGGGCATGTCGACCGTCGTCTGCGGACCGGGCCAGCTCGAAGTGGCCCATCGTCCCGACGAACACGTCTCGCTTGAACAGCTGAATCAGGCTGCGAGGCTCTACGCCTCGATGTTCATGAACGTGGCGACAAGTGAGCGGTGAGCAGTGAGCGGCTAGCAGTGCTTGGCAGCTGTGATTGGTCCGCAGGCCCTATGGCCTGCCCTGTGATTGGTCCGCCGGCCCTATGGCCTGCCTGCGACCATTCTAGGTCGGCGTCTGACGGTTTGATTCGCAGGTCGAAACCGATGGAGATCCGTTATCGAGTCAGCAGGTAAGTGACCAATACGCATAGAGGGATGAGCATAAAAATTAAGAAAGTATTTCGCATCTTTCGCGCCTCGTCTTTCGCAATATTGAAACGAACGAGCACGACCAACATGACGTGTGAAATGACCTGGGAGCCAAGAATCCAGGCGATCAGTCGGAGATCCCACCACTCCCCAATCTCAGGCAGCGGAAGGCCCAAAATAAATAGGAAGAAAAAGAGGATGGCGCCAATCAGGTACGTACGAACAACGACGCCGACGCGTTCTTTTTGACCACGGTAATAGACATCAAAAAGGGTGGCAGCGACCGCAACCACAAAAAATGACAGAGCCGCATACGGAATCACGTCACCAATGCGGGCCCAGAAATTGTCATAACGTAACATCTATTTCTCCGATTAACTTGCCCGGGTCTGCTCTTAAGGTTCGGTCGACAGCAAGTAAGCGCTTGGCGAGATGGGACTGGGTGCGTCCGACGCCGCGCCTGGGCTCGTGTCGTAGAGCGCTACGTGAACAAGCCATCGCCCATCGGGCAGACGGCCCAGGGACAAAGGATGCACGCGGGTGGGCAGCGGAAGCTCGAAACTCAGCTCAAGCGGGGCCCATGACGACCAGTCAGCCTCTGCGTGGGTGACCGTTCCATCGTCAAAAACCGCGACCAGCTCGTCAGAGCCCTGTTCTTGGTAAAACGATTCGACCTTGCCCGCGTGTGCGGCGCTGGGCAGGATTTCCCACGTTGCGCCGGTCGGCGTGGCGTCGAAATCGGTCCGCACCAGAGTCTTGGTCATTGGAAAATAAAGGACGACTTCTCCGCCGCGGACCTTATGCTGCACGGGCAGCGGGCTCAACGCCAGGCCTCCATCGAGCTGGCCGGGAGGAATCGCCGCGATAGATGGCGTGAATACGCCTTCCAACGAAATGGCGTGGACGCCGTCGAGGCCGGGACTGTTCGTTGGTGATTCCATGACCAAGAAGAACGTCCCTGCTGCAGCTTCGACCCGGATCGGTTCGCGATACCGTTTATCCGTGGCACCCACGCTCACCGAAGGCGCAAAAGAAAGCCCACCATCCGTGCTGAGCGCGAAGCCCGCGCCGGTTTCGCCGGTACCCGTGGCGAGCACCACGTCGCCCGCGACCTCAACAGCCGTCATCCCCGGAATAACCAGCTTTGGGGCATCGGCATGCACCGGCAAATAGGACATCAAATCTTGGTACCAACCGGTCTGCATTCTCAGCTCGTATTGGTAATTATTGAACTTCACAAAAACCCAAGCTCCTGCGCCGTTGGGAAGCTCCCGCCAAAAGTCTGGGATTCCCCAATATGCCGAAATGGTCCCCGGATTGCGGTCGGAGGGGTTTGCAAAGGCCAAACGCTCGCCGTCGATGAACGGGTGTTGTCCACCGAGCCCCAAGACGACCAGGTCGTTGGCGACATGCGTGAAACTCGAGGATCGCCCGGGCGTGAAATTCTGGAGTCGGGAAGCGAGTGCCCACCCATTCTCGCCCACGAGTCGATTTTCGAGTCGGTAATAAAATGGCCGAGAGAAGTCTCCGATCACCAGTGTTGATGAGCCGTCCGTCGGTTCGCCGGCGCCCTCGGTCAGGATCGCGTAGCGACCATCGGCCAATAACAGGTTTTTGGTGAGCCGGATGGGGTCGGCATTGCCGACGATATCCTCAAAATCTGCAAGGTCTCCCAGATCGACAGAATTAACTCCCTGGCCAAGCGCGACTCTGTCCACGGGAACGTTGTCGAAGGGTGTCGTCGCGGTCGGCGTGCGGTGGAGCCAGTGCACACGTCCGCCATCGCTTGTTCCGCTGGCGGCTTCGACTTCGATTTTGCCGCTCTCAGGGAGGCTGGGGTCCATTCTGAACGTGATGCGGTGGTCGTTCCACTCGCTAATCGCCGATTCCGGGAC
>JBFFMO010000408.1:0-4829 GCA_041554035.1 Allomicrovenator sp.
CGTTCGGCCAACGGCGTGCTCACCCGAGAAAACGTAACCTACGAAGGTGAGTTTTCAGCCGCAAAAGTCGGTGTGGGACGAGATTCTGGACTCGTCGACACGACCGCGACGGCCGTTCCCGCCGAAATCGCACCACTGCCTGGTCCAGACCTTTCAACCTGCGATTTCGACCTTTCAGGCTTCACTGCCGATGTGGACGGTTCGATTTTTGAGTGCAACCTCGCAAATGCGGCCGCGTTTGAAGCGGCGAGTCCTCAGGCTCAGGCCGAATGTGCTATCGCGGTCGCTCGCTCGGGACTTTCGGGTGACACTACAGCGGGCCAGATCAAGACTTATCTCGACGGTGGCAATCTTGGTGTTCCCTTCGCGGCGTTCATGGCTGATTGCAGCCGCGGCACCAATGGAACCTGCCGGCCCTCGACCGAAGTCACGTGTTCACGGCAATTGCTTGCCGCGGCCTACCGAAACCAAACCTCGGATTCGACTTACGTCACAGGACTGCTTGGCGACTATCTGGACACAACCCGCGAACAATTCCTGGGTGCCCAGTTCGGGTCATTACAATCCGATACCGAAACTCGCCTCCTATGGCTGAAGTCCACTGAATATCCAGCGGTTGCCACGAACCTTGTCCGCGACCTCAACGAACGATTATTGAACGAGTGGCAGGCCAACGTGCTTGATGTGCACTTCGAAGTGCTTCGTGGACAATTTGACGATGCCGGCCTGATGACTCTGGCAAGGGAGCCCGAGGGACAATCTGCAATCGATGCACGAACCGAATTGCTCTTGGAAATGAACCAGAGCTTCCGAACAGCGCTTGAATCCCTGACGATCGCTGCTCAACGTTGGGATGTGCTTTTCACAGAAGCTGACAAACGACGTGAAAAATCTGCCTACGTTTCGGCCAAAACACGAGACCTCTACATCGTGGCTGGCGTGCTTCGAAACTTGAATGCAGCCGGAGGGGCAGGTTTCCTTTCGGCCGGCATAGGCTCCGGCTTTGGAGCGTTGCAGAGGGAATCTGCAAGATTGGCACTCAGCTTCAATCAGATGATCTATGCGCGGGACGCCGAAGTCGCCGTATCCACATCTTTGGATCCAACGGTCACCAACGGAACGCTCCTCAATCAGCTGCAAACCGAGGCTCGTAAAGACATCGAGACAGCCCTGACAACCGTGACTTCGGTCGTGGCCCAAGAGGAAGTCGAGGTGCTTACCGAAACACAACTTCGCAACCGCTTGAACAACGAAATTGACGACCTCAAAGCTGATTTGGTGAACCTTTGTGGCATGCCTCAGGGTTGTTCAGTGGCAGATGTCTTCGCAGATGACACCTGCACCGTGCCCGTCAACGGTGGTGAATGCGGTTTTGTCTATTCTCAGTCGACTCAAGAATTCGCCGAAGATTTCACCGCGGCAGAATTGACCTCAAGCGAGGGAGGCAGCGCGCTATTTGGCATCCTTCAGGCTGCCAACAACGTCAAAATCGCTACGTCCGAGGTCGCCGAACTGAACTCTCGTGTGGCACTGAAATACACTCAAACCAAGGCCTTCGCCGCTTCGATTGATGAACGCGCTCAAATCATGCAGGACAACCTTGATTCCATGATGGTGTCGTTCGAAGAGTTAGCTGCCAACCGAACCGATGAAATCGGAACGCTTTCCGCAAATATTCTCGATCGACAGTCCATGCGAGCGGATAGCATCGAAAGCAGCCGAGCCGAGATCGCAAAATGGGATACGATCCGTTTTGCAACCATCTCATCACAAATGGGACTCGAAATCGGTGCGCTCACAACAGGTCGAATCGCGGCCAGTCTGGACGGTGCGGCCAGTGGCATCATGGATGCGGCAGACGCATTCAAAGATGGTCTGCCTACAAGTTTGGAAGATATCCCGTCGGCTGCAACACGGCTCTCGATCGGGGCCGCGGCAGTGAACGGGGCCGCTGCGCTCTCAGCAACCGCCTTTGCGCTCGATACCACTAGCCAGACGCTAGAGCTGGCTTCAACTCAAGTCGAACGATTCTCCGGAGCCTCACTCGATAATTTGAACGACAAATTTGGGGTGGATGGTGACGAAGAGGCTAACGCTGTAACTGCGCTCATCGAAGCGTCTCAGCTGGCAAACATCGAAAACCAAGCCGATCGTGAGGCGATTCAATCCGCCGTGCAACTCGCGAAAGCCGAAAAGGAAATGCGCCTAGCGGCCGTGCGCGACGTACAGGAACTGAAAGACAGACGCACCGAGATCCTGGTTGAAATGACCAAACTTGCAGGTCTGAATTTGCGTGTCGCGCAGGCACGACTTCAGTACCAACAGCGGATCCAAGACTACGGCGCCGTGACTCAACGGGCACAGCTCATCAACGCGAAATTGGGCGAGCTCGTAGGACAACGCCAACACGTGAATCTGATCGTTGGCTCACCCATCGCAATCTTCTCGCGGGCAAATCGAATCGTTCGTGCCGAGAACAAACTGGAGCTCGCGAAAGACTCGCTGATGAATTGGCTTGTCGCCCTCGAGTACTACGCAGTTCGGCCATTTATGGACCAACGCATTCAGATACTTCTGGCGCGAAACCCCTACCAACTCGAAGAAATCGCCGACGAGATGTTCCGCCTTCAAAATGCCTGTGGCGGCAGCGTAAACGATTTCACCACCGAACTCTCGGTGCGCAAGGACTTTCTGGACCTTACCCAACCACAGGTAGACCTCGAAGGCACTGTGTTTGAACCGGCCGCGCTTTTCCGAGAATTGCTGCGAAGTGGCTATATCCCAGTCGACAAACGCACACGTTACACGACAGACCAAAACATCGGTGATCTGATGAGCCGCACCGACGATATCTTGTCAGCGAGTTTCTACGTGGACATCGAGGATTTCGCTAACCTTGGTGCGACCTGTAACGCCAAACTCGCGTCGCTTGACATCCAACTCGTCGGAGAAATCGGCGACGCTCGACCCACTGTTTCGATCCTCTATGACGGAACCGGTGAGCTTCGCTCGTGTCAGCCTGGAATCGACGCCTATGTGGCGCAATTTGGTGAAGGCGCGACGTCGTTCGGCGCTGTCACGTATGTGCGGTCAGCGGGCCGCAGCATCTCGCCCGTGGCCGGCATCAATGCCTTTGTCGAGGACGCTGGAAACACGACGTTGGTCGGCCTGCCGCTTTCTTCTCAATACACGGTACTGATCGACACCAAGCTTGGTGAGAACTCAAAGATCGACTGGAGCAAGCTTGAGGACATCAAGGTCCGCATCAGCTACTCGTACCAGGACCTCTTCCCACAAGGACAATGCGAATGAAAACCAATAGCTTAGCACTACTTTTGGTCGTTTTTGCCTTGGGCGCTTGTGGCTCGGATGAGACACCGTCTGGCAACAACAACACTCCAAGTCCAGACGCTGGAATGGATGCGATCGCAGATGCGGCCTCGGATTCGACGACTGCGTTGCCCGATACCGGTAATCCCAAGACCGATGCGGCTACGGATACCTCGACGTCTGACGCGTCTGACATGAACGGCGAAAATTTCGGCCGGACGTTAGACGACTACCGTCGCTGTTTTGGCGACGGCGATTGTCCGGTGGGTTTGGGAACTTGCATCACCGAAATTCCCCTCAACCAACCTCAGCCTGATGGCTCCGAAAGCGTTTTGCTTAACGCGATCTTCACGTCGCTGGCCGATGGCGAGGGTGTGTGTTCGTCGGCCTGTACCGTCAACGCTTCGGCGTGTGATGTTCTGTCTGTGAACGGGGTCACCCCCGACGCCGAACCCTACGTATGTCAACTGATATTTGTGGGCGATTCGCCGTACCCAGCAGCGCCACCGGCTTTCCCGTTCGACGACCAACTCGAAACCCAAGACCTCACCACAGGCACCCCGTTTGGAGCTATCTGCCGACCTCCTTTCCAACTTGATGCCGACGTCGATCGTGGGTTTTGTGCCGGATGTGTCGGTGGAGCCGACGCGTGTGCCGGAACAGCTTCGTGTTGGGATTTCCTCAACAACACCGTCGCTGCGGACGGCACTTCAGGGCAATGCCTTGGTCGATGCGCGGGATCGTGTCCTTCGGGATTTGAGTGCACCACACTTGGTGATGCCGACTACTGCGTCCCAAATATCAAGACCTGCACGACTTGCTTGGACCTCGATGCCGACGGACGGGGTGTGGGTCGATGCGGTGACGCAGCCCAACCCGTCACCCCAGTGGATTGCGACGACACCAATCCGCTCGCCTACTACGATCCAGCCAATCCAAACCATGCATTCCCCGCCAATTGTGCGGAGGAAAACGACTTCAACTGCAACGGAAAATCCGACGCAGCGGAGCAAATCGCAAGCCCTCTTTTTGGCGACAATCACTGCACGTCATGTTTTGACGCATGTTCGGACCCCGTATTGAACGGAAATCTAGCCTGCGTGCAAGGTACGTGTGTGGCGATCTGTCAGGGCAATTGGGCCACATGTGACAACGACGAAGCCAACGGCTGTGAACAGTCCGTCAACGACCCAACCCTGGTCTATTTTGCCGACGCTGATGACGATGGTTACGGAGACCTCGCGTCACCACAATTCACGTGCAATCCCGGGGTACCGCCCCTCGGCTATGTGGCTGACAGCAGCGACTGCAACGACATGAGTGATGTGTCTTTCCCCAACGCGCCAGAGGTGTGCGATGGATTGGACAACGACTGCAATAATGCCCCTGATGACTTGGTTTCCGGAGTTGGCGATGCCTGCGTTGCTGCCGCCGTCGGCATTTGCGCAAACGGAACTTTGGTGTGCAATGGCGTCGCAGGAACCTTCTGTGCTCCTGCC
>JBFFMO010000409.1:0-4819 GCA_041554035.1 Allomicrovenator sp.
AACATTGGGTGGGGTAGAATTTTTCGAGATCCGGGGTTTTTTCGGGCCAACCAAGGGTCGAAAAAGGCCAGAGTCCGCTGGAGAACCAGGTGTCCAGAACGTCTTCTTCCTGCCGGATATTCTTTGAGGCGCAGGCCGAACACTGCGTTGCATCTTCGCGTGACACGGTGATGTGGTCGCAATCGTCGCAATACCAGGCGGGGATCCGATGGCCCCACCACAGCTGACGCGAGATGCACCAGGGCCGGATATTATGCATGAAGTGGTCGTAGGTCTTTTTCCAGACCTCAGGCACGATTTTTGTGCGTCCTGAATCCACAGCATCGATGGCCTTTTTGGCCATGGGCTCGGTGTTGACGAACCATTGCAGCATCGGCAGGGGTTCGACGACCACGCCCGAACGCTGTGAGCGGCCAGGCGCAAATTTGGTGGGCTCGATCTTGTCGAGCAGGCCGGCTTTTTCGAAGTCCGCGATCACCATCTTTCGGGCTTCATAACGATCTTTACCCTGATAGTTTTCAGGGCAGTTTTCGTTCATGCAGGCGTCAAAACCGATGACCTGAATGCGCTCAAGGTTATGACGTTCGCCACATTCAAAGTCGTTGGGATCGTGTGCCGGCGTGATTTTAACCGCACCGGATCCCTTCTTGGGATCAGGCAAGACCTTGTCCGCGATGATGGGGATTTCGCGCCCAACGATCGGCAGCTTGACCATTTTCCCGATGAGGTCTTTGTAGCGCTCATCGTCGGGGTGAACCGCCACAGCGGTGTCGCCGAGCATGGTTTCAGGACGAGTGGTTCCGACCACAATATGGCCACTTCCGTCCGCCAAGGGGTATTTCAGGAACCAGAGCTTGCCGTCTTCTTCTTCGCGGTCGACTTCGAGGTCCGAAAGCACGGTCATCGTGACCGGATCCCAGTCCACCATACGTTCTGCGCGGTAGATGAGGCCTTGTTCGAACAACTGAACAAACGCTTCACGAACGGCGACCGAAAGGCCTTCGTCCATCGTGAATCGTTCGCGGTCCCAATCGCAGGACGCGCCCATGCGCTTCATCTGCCCAACGATCGTTCCACCTTTTTCTTCTTTCCAGGTCCAGACCCGCTTCAGAAACTCTTCGCGGCCCAGTTCGTGACGGTTGGTTCCGTCTTTGGCGAGCTCTCGCTCGACCATCACCTGTGTCGCGATTCCCGCGTGGTCGGTTCCTGGAAGCCAGAGCGCTTCGAATCCGTCCATTCGCTTCCAACGAATCAGGAGGTCTTCGAGCGTCACAAAGAGCGCATGGCCCATGTGAAGCGAGCCCGTGACGTTCGGAGGGGGAATCATGATCGTGTAAGGCTGCTTTTTGCTTTGAGTGTCGGCTGCAAACCAACCCCCATTCAGCCAGAACGGATACCAACGGTCTTCAACTTGAAGGGGATCGTAGGTTTCATCGAGTTTCATCAGGACCTCAAACTTCATCGGCAAGAAACGCCGCAGAGATTTACCAGAGCGTGAGCTCAATTCGAAACAAAAAACCCGCCATGTGGCGGGTTCTGGGAGAGACGGGGCGAGCAAAGATTTATTCTTCGCTCAGCAGCCTCTCAAGCTCGACCCGTACGTTGTCGCGAATAGCGACTTCGAGGCGTTCCGAGACCATTCTTTCGACACGTTCTTCAGTGTGTTGCATCAGTTTTGGCAACACTTTCGTCTGAAACGTCTCGCCCATCACGGTGCGCAGCATGCCAGGAAGTTCCTGTTTCACGACGGTGCGAACTTCCTCGCGGAGCATCTTTTCGATTTCCGCGCGGCTCATCGCGACGTTGAGTGAACCCGATCCTGATGTAGGAGTCGGCGCGGGTGCGGGCTGGGTAGGTGCAACAGGTTGGCGCGTCGACGCATTGACGTCGGGAGTCGCGATCCGTGGTTGTGAACCTGCAGCGGGAGCACTTGGCGCGGGCGTAGGAGCCGGCGCTTGTGCAAACGCGGGGCGCGGCTGCTGTTCGAACGGCGGAGGCGTGTGCATCGGTGCCGGTGCTGGCGTCAGGTCACGCTGCGGCGGAGCCGGAGCTGGCGTGAGGTCGCGCATCGGTGTTGGCGCTGGCGTGAGGTCACGCTGTGGCGGCGGTGCCGGTGCAGGCGTGAGGTCACGCTGTGGCGGCGGTGCCGGAGCTGGCGTGAGGTCGCGCATCGGTTCCGGAGTGTAAGCTGGCGGCGCTGGAGCTGCAGCAGGCGCACTGAATGCACTAGGCTGTGGCGGCGGAGCCGACGCAGACCCTGCGAGCACGGCTTCGATCGCGTTGACAAGCGTATCGGTTTTGAACGGCTTCATCACGATGCCGTCGGCACCGCTCTGTCTCGCCATGTTCTCGTCGAATTGTTTGTAGGTACCACCGAGCATGATCACCGGAATGTCACTCGTTGCCGCGTTGCTTTTCAGCGCGCGGCAGACGTCGTATCCACTTCCGTCAGGCATGTAGTAGTCCAGAAGAATGACCGATGGGGCGTATCTCGACGCTTCCATCGCATCCTGTGCGCTGCCGACGCCGATGACCTGGTAGGCCGAGCCTTTCAAGGCCATTTCGACGATTTTGCGGATCGTCTGGCTGTCATCTGCGACGAGGACCGTCTGGGACATGCTAACTCCTGTATCGTTAGGCTCGTGCGCTGCTGCGCATCTTAAAATCGACCGTTGGCATGAAGTTCTTCAATTTTTCGGATATCACGGGGTTATTGGGGGGTCAAGATTAGAGGAACACTCGGTCAACCTTGATCTCCCGCTCTTAGGCCAGCAAGTCGAGTGACCTCGGCGTCTGATAGGCCCACAAGAATATGCGCCGGTCCGGCGAGTCCGTCCTCCCAATCGGCGAACATATTGTATTCTTGAGTCTCTGCCCTGAGCAGGCCCGTTCTGACGTAGTCTGTTTTGAGGTGGGGGAAGACCTGCCAGATTCGCTTTCGCACCAAGTCTTGGTCCACGGGCCGACGTTTGGTTTCCAGCGTGAAAACTCGGTTATCGATTTTCGGACTGAACCCCACGCGGAACGTGTAAACAAAAGGATGATCGGGCAGATGGCATCCCTTGAACATCGCATGCGACTCTTTGAGTTCCACGAAGCGCTTACACATCTTGGACATCACCGCTTCGGCCTCTTGTTGGGACTGTCCCAGCCAGATGCCGTCCAAGCCTTCCAGGCTCACGTGCGGCGCCCCTTTGAAGACGGTCGGTGCGTCGACGGCAATGCTGTCGAGTTCCTGTTGAGTGGGCGGATCGGGGCGTTTTTGACAGCCGAGGGCGGTCAATGAGCACAAAAGAAAGAGCAGAAATTTCATTGGGGACCTGTCAGGTCGGGGGTGTCGCCTTGCTTTCGCAACGATTCGGCATGCAAAATGATGGAGCGTGCGATGTCGTAACCCGTTGCCGACTCGATGCCTTGGAGTCCTGGCGACGAGTTTGCTTCCAACACGAGAGGTCCTCTTGGACCCTCAATGATATCAACGCCGGCCACACTTAGGCCCAAGACTTCCGCGGTTTTAAGCGCGATCGCTGCGATCTCGGGTGACACATCCATGGGTTCGGCCGAGGCCCCCAAATGGATGTTGGCGCGAAACTCACCGTCTGCCGCCGAACGCTGCATGGCTCCAACGACACGGTTGCCCACGACAAAGACACGGAGGTCCTTACCGTTGGCGTCGATGAACTCTTGGAGCATCACTTCTTGGTTCAGCGCCCAGAGGGTGTGGACCATCGCTGTCGCGGAGGTTTCGGTGTCGGCGACCATGACTCCGTTGCCCTGCGTTCCCGTATGGAGCTTGATGACGGTCGGGGTGCCGATCTGCGTGAGCGCGCTTGGAAGCTGAGCCACGTCACGCACGCTGAGCGTGGTGGGGACGGCCACTCCGTGGGCAGCAAGCACCTGATGACTCGCAAGTTTGTCGCGACTCAACGCGATGCTCTGTGACGAGTTCAACGTAGGGACATTCAGGAGTTCGAAATGCCTCAAGACTGGAATGCCTTGGCCCATGGACGATGCGCCGATGCGTGGAATCACGATATCCGTGGTGTCCAAGGGCAGTCCGTCGCAGTGCAGGATCAGGCGGTCGTCGACGATTCCAAACGTGCATCGATAGGGATCGACCACACGGACGTCGTGTTTTCGTTTGCGCCCAGCTTCGGCGATACGCTGCGTACTGTAGAGGGTTCGCCCTCTGGAAAGAATTACGATTCGCATCGCGGTGCCTTCATAGGTGTTTTAGCGCCCAGCTCAGACCCATGATGGCGAGAACGCCAATGAACATGAAAATTGCCCATGCCCATGCATAGTCGATCCACGTGAGGCGTTCCTTGCGGACGGGTCTTGCGGGAAGTGTCTCACGGATCGGTGGCTCGCGACGAGTCGTCATCACGTCGACGAGTGGGACCGGAGTGGGCTGGTAGGACGCCGCCGCGGCATTTTGAGCGAGCGGAGCGTGCGGGTGACCTGTTTGTCGGATTCGATCACTTCCCGCGGCAGCATTTTGAATGAGCGGGGCGTGCGGGTGACCTGTTTGTCGGACGCGGTCGAGGTCGAGTTCGAGTGGACCCGATCGGGCCATGAAGTCGGACTTGCTGGGCGGCGGCGGTATGAAGCGACTCTCTTCGAATTTTGGCGTGGGGTTGTAGTTAACCACGAGGTCTTCCAACGCGTTCACGGCATCGCGCGCCGTTTGGAATCGCCGATCGGGCATTTTGTACAGGCAGCTTTGAAGCCACATTTGCCATCGAGGCGGGCAGTCCGAGAGCTCGATCGGCGACCCATCCAGAAGTTTCTGCATCACGTCGGCATGGCGCTCGCCGTC
>JBFFMO010000410.1:0-4816 GCA_041554035.1 Allomicrovenator sp.
AGCCTATGCCACTCACGTGATATCCATGTTGGTTTCTTGATTCATCATGAGTCTCCCATGGGGATCGGTCAGGTCATTCAATTCTGCACCTTCAATGCACTGCCCTGACGCAAGGCAGAACCACGCGCGGTTGGCCAGAGCACACAATTGGTGGCCGAGCCCGGAACCGTGAAGACATCCATGCCATGATCGAAAGTCTGAACGAAAATTTCGAGCTGCCCATCACCATCGAGGTCACCTATCGCGGGCGCCGCTGGCGCACCATTACCGTTTCCATTGGTGCCAGGATCGGGCAAGGCAATATCAAATAAGACCTCTCCTGCCGCGCTCACGCCCATCAGATATCCGGCATTTTGATCGGGGTCACCAAAAGTTGCCAGCACGAGCTCGGGGATTCCATCCTGATTCAGGTCGGCCACCGTGACCTCAGTCGCAAACATGATGGTCTGTCCATGCGTGATATCGACCTTCCAAAGAATTTTGGAGTCACTTCCAAAAGCATGAATAAAACCGTCATTTAAAGGAGCAATTATTTCGAGCCTACCGTCACCGTTGATGTCGACCGTGGTCGCGGAAGGAATCCCTCCAGGAGGGTAATAACCATCGACTTCGATCGGAGCTGAACCGCGAGGAAGCGTCTCCCAGCCGGGTTTGCGCATGGCCGACTTCGATCCATCCCCGTACGCACCATCGAGCACCATCACGGCGTAAGCCTGAGTTTCGTAGGGTTCGTTTTTTTCGACATTTGGGATGCCCACGACTTCGTTTTTCCCGTCGCCATCCAGATCAACCACATTGGGCGGTGAGGCCGTCCATTGCAGCCATTCTGCCGTGGTCGGGCTTGGCCACTCACCGGTGTGGTCGTGGTAATGATTTTGTTCGACCAAAGGGTCAGCCCAACGAATGAACTGGCCCCAGGTGAGGCGTTCACCTTCAAATTCAGCGACCCGATTCGTGAACCAGGGTGATGAATCGAGGGCCACCCCATCATGGTCGAAGGCCTGAATGTGATGGTTATCGTAGGTTGCGATGACCTCAAGTTCCGGGTCGTCATCGATATTTCCAATCGCAACGTTCAAACCATAACAGCCATAACCGTCGTGGCCTTGCCCGTTGCGGTCCAAGTCATTCCCTTCGCCGGTAAGCGCATTATAGCGCGGCCAAGCTGGCGAATGCCCACCCGCGGGCTGAAACGATTGCCCCGTCGAATCAAAAACAAAAACCTGAGCGCCGCCCTCCACAGTCGAGACGGTTTGGGTGGTCGTGGCAACGATTTCCAAAACGCCATCGCCATCAAGATCCCCCGCCGCAAGTCCACGAACTTCAGGTGGATTATCGGCGGTGGTGGTGTCGACCGGGAACCCATCTTTGACGCGCAGCGCGCCTTCGAACCATTCGTAGGCGATGACCTCAGAGCCGCGACCTACGACCACCTCCGCGATTTTATCGCCGTCGAGGTCCGCTACAATATGCGGCGCATAGACTCGCCCATCGCCGGCTTCGCCCCTGGCGATTTCGTTCATCTCTGAGTCGAAAATAATCACGTCATAATAGGCGCTAATAAGTTCGTTTTTTCCGTCACCGTCCAAGTTCGCCAGGATGGGCGACGCAAACCAACTCGTCTGCCCAGAGAGATTTTTCCTGAACACGGGCGTCTGCATTTCACCCGGACTTGGCCCGAGTGCGCACGCAGGCAGGACCACATTATTGGAATTGTTGACCGAATTATTCGACCCCGTCACATTATTTTGCGATGTGCTCGAGGAATCTGAGCATCCAAGGCCAAGACTTAATAGACAGATAATGATGGGTCGCATCGAGGCTCCACGAGTTATCGTTATTCCCCCGCCATCGCTCAAATCAAGTCCGAGCGAAGTCAAAGCCCGCCACGATCGCGTTGGCAGGCCCGGCGCTGGCGCCGAAGGGACGTAACTGAATATGAATGGATGTCTCGGAATTTGCCAACCTGGCCAATTCGCTCAGGTCCGTCATGTTCACCAGCGTGGGCGCATCGAGGTCGTCCTCGTCGGGCGAATGGAATTTCCCCATCTGGTCGGCCAAGTCTGGCGCAAGCCAGATGAACTCACCGTTCTGACCGTTAAATAGGTACATCAAATGCGCGCAGGCCTCGCCGTCACTGTCTGCGGGCGTCGCGGCGCCGCAGACTGGGCAAAACACGTCCGGGCGGCTATCAGTCTCGTTGAAACGAACTAGAGCGGTGTTCATAGAGTTCCGAATGCAGTGGTTCGAGACACGATACATGGTCCCCGCGGAAAACCGAAAACCGAAAACCACAACAGACCTCAGAGTCCGGCGAGCGCTCCCGTCGCGTCTTCGAACCGAAGTTGGGTCAACGCACGCTCCACCTGAATCTGAACGACGCGGAACTCCGCCTCGCGAAACGACTTAAGCGCATCGATGATCTCGAGCGTCGTCCCTTTGCCTGCATCAAAACGGGCGGACTGGGCGTCGACATTTTCTCGACTCAGGGCGGCCGTCTCGCGGGCGAGGGCCAAACGCTCATCGCTTGAACCCAGGTCGTTGAGCAGACTGGTGACGTTTGATTGAATCTCACGTTCAGCCTGCTGATAATCATCTTTGGCGATCTGCACCGCGATTTCGGAGCGTTCCACATCGATCTGGCGCGTCCGGTTGACGATCGGCAACTCCAGTCTCAACCCGGCAAAAAGCACGATGGCGTCAAGACCGCCAAACTCTGCAAACGAATCTCCAACGGTCGTTCCCAAGCCTGCCACCTGCACCGAACCACTGGCGTCGAGCTTGGGAAGCGCGGCATCTTTGGCACTGCTGACCGCAATTTTCGAGGATTCCATCGTGACTTTTAGCCGCGCCAATCTGGGCGATGTCGACGTTGCGAGCTCCAACGATTCGCTCAGGCCGGACACCGCCGACAACACCGGCCCATCGGGACTTGCGACAAGCACATCCGAAGGACTCAAGCCGACCAGCTGCGCCAACGCAATACCTTTTTGACGAACCACAGCCCGGGCGGAAACCACAGATTCTTGGGCGCGCGCAATCTCGATTCGCATCGGCACCAACTGCGAAGGGGCCACCGCTCCAACGCTCAGGCGAAACTCGGCGTCGGCCAATTGCTTGCGCGACACTTCCAATGATTCCTCCTGGATCTCGACGCTTCGCTGGGCCGACCACAACGACCAGTAGGCCGTCAAAACATCGAGAGCCAGCGTGCTGGTCTGGGCCCGGGCCTCGGCCTCGGACGCGGTCAATGCGTACCGCGCTGCCCTGAGCTGGGCCTCACCCACATCTTTGCCAGCGCCACGCAATAAGGGCTGAGTGACCTCAAGCTTAAGTGTCGTGTCGTAGGCCGTGCCGAGTGCCCCCAAAGCGACTGAGTCTCGGAAGGAACGACCAAATTCAACCGTGGCCGCGAGCTGCGTGCCTACAGGTAAAGTATGGGAAATTCCGGACGACAAAACCAACGAATTACTTTCGACCAACGTTGTTCCCGTGCTGGAAAGCTGAGGACTTCGGCCGTATTGAAAGCCGCCACTGGCATTGAACGTCGGGACGTATCGATACTCTTCTTGCTCAACCAGCAACTCGGCCCGGCGCTTTTGTGCAGCAACGATCTTGAGCGAAGGATGACTCCGAGACGCGAGATCCAAGGCCTTTGCCGGCGTGATCAAATCTTGCGCCAGAATAGGAAGTGGAACGAGGCAAGCGACTAAAATACCGCAAATAATTGGATAATATTTATTCATGACGTAATGCCTCGACAGGATTCATCTGTGCGGCTTTTCTCGCCGGCACAAAGCCAAAAACAACACCGATCAAAACCGAAAAGCCAAAGCCAATCAGCATGACTTCCGGAGTCAAAACGAAGGGCAGATTCATCTGCTTCGTCGCGAAATATGTCCCTACGACTCCCAACGCAACGCCGAGCAAGCCGCCCAGCATCGACAAGGTGATGGCCTCAACCAGAAACTGAGTCAGGACGTCTCTGACCGTGGCGCCAATGGCGATGCGAATTCCAATCTCGCGCGTTCGTTCGGTGACCGAAACCAGCATAATATTCATGATGCCGATGCCGCCCACGAGTAGTGAAACCGCCGCGATGGCGCCTAAAAGCATCGTCAACGTCGCCGTGGTCCCCTTGAGCGCTGCAGCCATTTCGGCCATGTCTCTGATGTTGAAATCGTCTTCTTTAATGCCGGTAATCCCACGTCGTTGACGTATCAAGCTTTCCAGCTCGGTACGCACGCGAGGCAGAATCGCGGCGTCATCGGCCGACACGTAGATCTGGCGAACGTCGGTGTTTCCCAGAATCCGCTGTTGGACAGTCTTGATGGGCATCACGACGGTGTTATCGAGATCCTCACCAAAGGTCGCACCTTTGGGATTCATCACACCCACGACCTGGCAAGACGTGCGCCCCAGACGAAGCGTGGCACCGAGCGGATCTTTGTTGCCAAAGACCTCTGTGACGATCGTGGTGCCGATCACACAGACCGATCGGCCAGCAGACATTTCGCTTTCGTCCATGATTCGGCCGCTTTTTGCCTGCCAGTTTCGGATCACAAAAAAGTCGAGGGTCGTCCCATAAACCGCAGCAGGGTAATTTTTTGCAGACCACACCAGCGTGGCGCTTGAACTCACCAGCGGAGCCACCGTAATGCCGTCGATTTCGCTTCGAATCGCCAGAGCATCCGCGCCGGTCAATGACGGAGAGCTCTGCCGTGTCCCGCCGGGCCCTCGTCCTCGAACGCCGGACTGAACGATCAACAAATTTGAACCCATGCTTTCAATTTGCTGGGTCACGCTCAGCGTTGCG
>JBFFMO010000411.1:0-4789 GCA_041554035.1 Allomicrovenator sp.
CGTGTACCGACAGCCAGGTGCGTTCGCCGTCCTTGCAGAATTTTGCGAAAATGCGGCGTGAATCGTCCTGCCAAAACTCCAGATCTTCCCATCCATGGGCTTTCAGTTTGCGGTGCGCCGCGCAGGGTTCCTGAACCGCTTCATCGGCGACGTCCAAGACCCGCCAGTGATTGTGCTCACAGAGCTCCAGAAGGCTGTCTCGGGTTTCGTGGGGATAGAAGCGGTATCGGCCAATCGCGTTGTCTTGATCGACGTGTCGAAGCCTTGGCGCCTGGTCATGCACGAAGGCCGAATAGAGCCATCCCGCGACTTGACCCGAATCGTTCATCACGTGTTCGGGAAAGTCCGAAGGATCTTCGGGGATTTGGATGTCGAGCTGCGACGTGTCGCCCGAGAAAAAGAGGAAGGGAGTGCCTCTCCAGTACGCGGTGTCCATTGATTCTGCGACTTCCTCGGCTCCTTTATACATCTCGGGAATCAAGACGATGACCTCCACGAGTCCAAAACGAGTCAATTCCTCGACCACTTTGGAGCGCTGGTGCGGTAGCCCGGCGAGTTTGAGTTTTCGCTGCATTTGAGAGCCCGACCACGTCTGCCGGCTGGCCACGAACCTCGAAACCAGTAAGCGCGCTTCGTAGGGCAATTCTGCAAAAGAGTTCGCGGCCGCTGGCAGGAACACGTCGATCATCCGGCTTGTAAGCACATCGATCGCCACGCCCTGCTCGATGCCAAAGAGGATGCCTTCGAGCATCGACCAACGGGATTTCGGCTGCATTCGTTGGATACGCGTGATCAGATCCGGAAAAAAACCGTCCGCACTCTCCACCTCCTGATGCAGCTTGAAGAACGTGTCCGCCGCGACAGCCTCAAGCTCCCGTCGAATCCGCAAAGGCAGCTCGTGTTTCTGAGCATGGGCCATCCATAAGATGACTTTTTCAATCACGCTCGGTTCGTCCGTCTTGTTCAACAACTCGGTGGGAAGGCACCATAACGCCAAGGTGCGCACAGGGCACGGCGGTCCGGCCGCCAGTGCGATCAGCGGCTCGACGTGCCCACACAACGCCAAAAGGACGAGCGCATCGTTTGCAGAATCCTCGGAATCCAGGCATCGCGTGAAGTCGTCGATGTTTTCGACAACCGCTGCCAGCACCACCACATCGCTCAGAAGTGAGCATAAAAAACGAATGACGTTGCCGCGCTGATCCACGCGCGAGTCCGTCGCGAGGCGCACCAGGAAAGGCAACGCCGCGTGCTTCAATCCCTGGCCCCCCAGTTTCATATGCTGATCGAGCGTCTGAAATGCCCGCGCCCGCTTGGCCGCATCCGGCAACACCAGCTCGATCAGGGCATCGTGGACAGCCATTCCATGAACAGAAAAAGCCTGCCAGTCCACGGATTCAAGACCCGAAAAAAGTCCTAAAGACAAGGTTTCAACCAGTGAATATCAGGGCAAGGATCAAGACGATTCTCGATGGAATCACGGTCTCGGTCCGACCAACAGGCGTCGCCGATCTTGTCGTGGTTTGAGTCCAATTGGTTCGGGTTGGGGATATTGGGGCAAGAGTCCCAGAGTTCGGCGATTCCGTCCCCGTCGCGATCCCCACGACACACGTCACCCACGCCATCGTCCATGCTGTCTTTCTGCTGCGAATTGGGCGTTTGGGGGCAATTATCAAGGCCGTCAGCGACGCCGTCTCCGTCGTAATCAAAGCGGCAGGCCGCGTCCCGCGCCGTTTCTGGGTCGCGGGCATTCGCCACAATGGGGCAAAGGTCGCAGGCGTTTCCGATGCCGTCTGAGTCGGTGTCGACCTGATAGGGGTTATGCACGTCGGGACAATTGTCTCGAAGGTCAGCGACGCCGTCGCCATCGCGATCTCCCGCGCACGCCGCGCCCTCGCCGTTCGAATGGACCCGATTCCAAAGATCGCTGACTTGCGGGCAGAGATCGCAATCATCACCAATGCCATCCAAATCGACGTCGACCTGAGCGGTATTCTCGATTGCGGGACAGTTGTCGTGCCAATCGGCGATGGAGTCGCCATCCGCGTCAAACGTGCATGCGTCGGTGCTTCCTGGCATCCAAGGACAGGGGTCCGTCAAGTCGCTGAGGCCGTCGCCATCCGCATCGGATTGCCCCATCACCTCGCACAAGTCTCCCAGGGTGTTGGCATCGGCGTCTTGTTGATTCGGGTTCGGAACAAAAGCGCAGTTATCCAACCAATCGACGACCCCATCGCCGTCCTGGTCTGCTGCGCAGGAGCCGCTCAAAATTGGGCACGGGTCACAGACGTCGCCGAGTCCATCGGCGTCGTAGTCGAATTGTTCTGGGTTCGCGCGCCACGGACAATTGTCGGAGGCGTTCAAAATACCGTCACCGTCCACGTCATCGATCGCGGACTCGCAGGCGTTGCCGACACCGTCCGAGTCGTCATCGATTTGGGATGGGTTGGCAAACGTTGGGCAGTTGTCGACTCGGTCAGCGACGGTGTCGGAATCGCTATCTGCGCTGAACCACGATTGGCAGGCGTCTCCGACTCCATCCCCGTTGCGGTCAAGTTGGGATCGGTTAGAGGTGTTCGGGCAATTGTCTAAAGAATCCGGGATGCCATCTTCATCCGTGTCGGCCGCAACATCACAGGCATTTCGAGGATCAAGCGGGCAGGGATCGCATGCGTTTCCGATCCCGTCTCCGTCCGAATCCAGAAGGTCATCTTGTTTGCGTGCGGGACAAGGGTCGATGGTGTCCGGCCAACCATCCAGATCGCTGTCGAGCGACGCATTCGCGACAGGCAGACCCGTACGCCTCTGGCACATGTCGCCGCGTCCATCACCGTCGAGATCACGCTGGCTCGAATTCGCCGCCTCACAGTTATCGCAAAGATCCCCGATGCCATCGCCGTCACTGTCGACCTGACGCGGGTCGGCGACCAAGGGGCAAACATCTTGAACGTCAGGAATCAAATCTCCATCCGTATCGGTGGTCGGGTCAGGACAGCCGGTGCCGCTTCCGGCAGCAAGTCTACAGGCGTCACAGACGTCACCCACCCCATCGAGATCCAAATCAAGCTGCCACGCGTCAGCGTCCTCAGGACACACATCGCAGACGTCTCCAATCTGGTCCCCGTCCGCGTCGGACTGGCTTGGGTTCGCCAGAAACGGGCAATTATCCGAGTCGTCGTCGACGCCATCGCCGTCGGAATCCGTCCCGGACATGTCGTTTTGCGCAATATCCTGGCCCATATCCTGAAAAGTCGCGTCGGCTGACGCGTCAGATCCGGCATCATCGTCACCGTTTCCGGCCAGCAAGACACAACGGCTTGCCACGCATACTCGGCCGGCGGCGCAGTCGGCCGACACTTCACAATTGACGATTGGATTGGTGGAGGAAGTGACAGGGTCCGAACAGGCGGTCGAAAGAAGCAAGACTGTCAAAACGCCTATGAGCCGTATCACGTCATCTGCCTCGCAAGATTTCCGTAGGCTTCTTCGCGGGTCATCCCTCTTGCCTCGGGCCCCAAACCGGCAGATTTCCGCCGATCGAGAAGGGGCTGGATTTGCGCCCAGGACAAGTATCGAGGCGTGCCCATGCTCAACGCACGCCGTTCGATATCCGCGAGATGTTCAACGTATTCCATACGCAGGAATGCCTGCTCCAGATTCTCGCCGCATGCCACAACGCCATGGTTTCCCAGGATGAAGACATCAAATCGAGCCGCAGCCGATGCCACGGCCTGACTCTCGTCGGCCGAACCTGGAAGGAAAAACGGAAGACACGGGACCGCGGGACCGAGCGAAACCACGGATTCCGCGATCATGGGACGATCCAACCCGCGTCCAAGCACGGCAAGCGCTGTGGCGGATGCCGGGTGGGCGTGGATGACCGCGCGTGCGTCGGGGCGGGAGCGGTACATGGCAAGGTGGAGTGCGAACTCCGAGAACGGTCTGCGAAATCCACGGAGGACGTTTTTGTCTTCGTCGATTTCAATCAAATCCCGTTCGCTTACATCGGCCTTGGAGAATGCCGTTGGCGTACTAAGGAATCGCCCGTTGGCGTACCGCACCGTAAGGTTTCCCTCGTGGTTAGCGACCCAGCCCTTCTGGTAGATTAACCGAGAGTAGTGAACCAGTTCTTCGCGTGCATCGGCACCGGTCATGACGTGTGCACCTGATCGACGATGCCGACGATCACGGAGCGGATCGGGAGATCTTGGACTCCGAAGAGTTGCCGGACTCCGTTTCCTTCCTGCATCACCAACACGATATCCCCAGGCCCCGACTGCACACGATCAACCGCCAGAAACTCTTTTCCGGTCTCTTTTAAGACTTCGTCCAACTCAACCACGCAATAAAGGGTTTTCCCTTCATAGGTGGGGTGTTTCACGGTTGAAACGACGGACTCTTGCACGCGACAGATTTTCATCCGCGATCCTCGAAAGATGGAGTGACGTCACGTGAACCGACGCGATCAACATGACCGACCACGGCCGCATCGACGGGCACAAAAGTGGGCACCATCGCGAGAGCGGCCTCTCGACTTCCAACCCAGAAAATCATGTCGCCCGGCCCCGCTTGGACGGCGTCAGCCATCACGAGCGCAGGGCCGTCAGCTTCCAATGCCGTGTTCAGTGGCTGCACGACAAGCAAGCGAACGCCCTCAAGGCCCTCGTAAGTGGTCGAAGCGACTACGGTTCCGGTGACTCGTCCAAGTTTCATTCTTATTGGCCTGCGATCACGGTAGGGATGGCTGTGAAGCCTGCGGTCAACAACCAGCGGTCGCCGGTGCCCTTCA
>JBFFMO010000412.1:0-4764 GCA_041554035.1 Allomicrovenator sp.
GGTGACGTGCTTGTAAATAGCGAGACGGAAGCCATCGAGTGGTGCAAGAAGTACCTGACTTTTTTCCCTTCGAATTGCCATGAAGAAGCCCCGATTGAGGTCCCAAAACCTCCGCAGGCTCAGAAGAAGACGCTCGATGAGCTGATTCCGGTCAACCAGAACAAACCCTTCAACATGAAGAAGGTCATCGCCCATTTGGTCGACGACTCGGAGTTCATCCAGATCAAAGAACTTTTTGCTCAGGAACTCCTTACAGGCCTTGCACGCCTCGACGGTCAGCCGGTCGGCATCATCGCCAGCCAGCCCAATTACAAAGGCGGCGTGCTTTTTGTGGACTCGGCCGACAAAGCAACACGCTTCATCAACCTGTGTGATGCCTTCAATATCCCGATTCTGTTTTTGGCCGACGTGCCCGGTTTCATGATCGGCACCAAGGTCGAACGCGACGGCATCATCCGTCATGGCGCCAAGATGATTTCGGCCGTGACCGAAGCGACCGTTCCGAAAATCTCGGTCGTCGTGCGCAAGGCTTATGGCGCAGGACTTTACGCGATGTGCGGACCTGGATTTGAGCCCGACGCGTCGTTGGCGTTGCCTGAGGCGATGATCGCGGTGATGGGCCCCGAGGCTGCCGTGAACGCGGTGTACGCTAATAAAATCGAGGCGATGCCTGAAGGTCAGCGCCCCGAGTACATCGAAAAACTGCGTGCCGAATTCAAGGAAGACATCGACGTCTACCGTTTGGCCAGCGAGCTCATCGTCGACCAAATTGTCGCCAAGGATGACCTTCGCAACGAGCTGATTGCTCGTTTCGACATCTATTCGACCAAAGAAAAAGACTGGCCGCTGAAGAAACGAGCCGTGACTCCCGTCTAGGTCGTGAGCGGTGAGCAGTTGGCAGTGAGCGTTAGAATCGCAACGCGGGCAGCATGCCCGCGTGCCAGTCGCAATGCTTGCGACGCCTGAAACCCGACCAACTGAAACCTGACTTCCAGCATGCCCGCGGACCAATCGCAATGCCTGCGACCCCTGAACCCCGACCAACTGAAACCTGACCTCTTGAAACCCGACCTCCTAGGGAGGCCGTCTCTTTGACTTGACGCGACAAATTCTGGCAACCATTTTTCGGCCTATTCGCAATTCCTGCGATTCTGGGATGGGTACGCAGGCCCTATGGCCTGCATGCGATTCCTGCGATTATTCAAACACATGCGAGCCATGGGGCTCGCGTACCAATCACATGCGAGCCATAGGGCTCGCGTACCAATCACAACGACAATCTCGTCATCGATCCTTATGCGACAGCCTCCTGGAGCCTGGCGCACCAATCACAACTGCTCACCGCTCACGGCTCACGGCTCACTGCTCACCGCTCACTGCTCACCGCTCACGGCTCACTGCCAACGCCAGCCAAATGTGACGGTGTCGTCTTTGACGTCAAAGCCAACGACGGGCCAGTAGTCGACCTCAAGCTTTTGGAAGAATTCGCGGTAGAGGTCGGCGTTGATACGATGGGAATCAACGACGGCATTCACGATGGTCCCTGAATAGAAGCCAAGGGTGATGACACCACCGACGATGGCGAGCGGCAGGCTGTCGAGCTCGTCGTACGCGTACCAGGTGCCAACGCCCGATGCGGCGACCAGCAAGAGACCTACCAGGCCGTCGATGGGGCGGCCGTTATAGAGCTGCCCTGCCCCAGGCAACACGCCTGATAGAAGTCCGGCGGCCAGCGGGGATTTGGTGGGTAAATCATCGAACTCAAAATGACGCTGAATCAGGCCCTGTGCGCGTTTGGCCATCTCGGCATCGCTAAACCCGAGGGCTCGTTTTTTGTCGATTTCTTGCCGCAACACGACGTCAGTGTAGAGCACCTGATAATCGACCAATTGGCGTTGGTCGCGGCTAAGCTCCAGCTTCTGAAACTCGCGCAGCTGTTTGGTGCAAAGCATGTAGTACGAGAGCGGAATGCAAAGTTGGTTCGTGCTCAGGATCGACGACCAGAGCTTGGCCTCCTGTGTCGGCGCAGCGTGAGCGGCGCGATCGAATTCTGGCGCGGCCAACTCTGACTTCTCATTTCGCCGGTAGATCTCCCCGATAATCAACGACCCCACAAACTCGCCGGCCTGCGGGTCCAGAATCCGAAAGCGCTTCAACGCCGTCACAGCGCGATAGTCGTCGCCTTCGTCGTAAAGCTTCAGACCGATTTGTGACTCGTAGGCCCCCAACTCCTTCTGCAAAGCCTGCGACGCGTCCTGAGCCGGCTCCACGTGAGCCGGAGCTTCGTCTGGAATGCATGCCTGAACCTGCTCCTGGGCCACAGCGGAAACGGCCAACAAACACAGGGCCAAAACCAACACGGGGATTTGAAATGCCTTCATTGCCGCCCCTGCATCGCGTGAATATGGTGATACCAGCCAAAGCGCGGGTCATCGCGCATGGCTTCGGGCCGGTCTTCTTCCAAGAAAAACAGATACGCCGAAAGTGGGTCCTCAAGATGTTGGTGATCAGCGCTCGACGGGTAGAACGTCTCGTCGTTATGAGGTCGCGCAAGGCGCCCAAAGGCGAATGGCAAACCCAAAAGACCGAGCTCGCTCACGGCATCCACGGCAAAACCAGAACATGTCGGATGAAAGCGACAGGTCTGGCCATCCGCCCGGCTTAAGGTGTGTTGGTAAGCGTGTAAAAAGAGCCACGCTGTCGCGGCCCCGGGGCCTCTCTGGGGCGTCGTGGGTCGGACATCAGCCTTGGCTTTTGCCTGCCAGGGACCAAAGGATTCCCGCGGTGGAGTCACCGGCGGGACCTTGTTGATGTCAAAAGACCCGGCACAGCCGGTGACCAAGAGAATGGCCCAGAAACGAATCACTCGACTGGCGCGTCAAGGATGGCCCGGTTGGCTTCAATCAACGCCTGATACAGGTCGTCGCCTTTGAGCTGGGATTCAGCCTGAAGCTTGCCGGCAAGTTCCATTTGCTGGTCTAAAACGGCCGCGAATTCCTCGATCGGCTGAGCACCGCTCATCTTGATGCCATTGATGAAAAACGCGGGCGTTCCGCGAACGCCAATTTCAGCGCCCATCGCCATATCTGCCAGGACGGGCATGTTGAAGTCTTCGGTCGCAAGCGCTTCTTTGACCAGAGCCTCGTTCACGCCAACTTCTTTGGCGTAGGCGACCAGGTTATCTGGCGTGAGCTCTTTTTGATGCGCGAAGAGCAGGTCGTGAAATTCCCAGAACTTACCGCCTTCAAACGCGACCAAACTCGCCACCGCAGCAGGCATCGCGTTTTCGTGGAACGGCAGCGGGAAATGGCGGAACACAAAACGGACTTTGGGGTATTTGTCTCGAAGCTCGTTCCATGTTTGTTCAGCGCGACCACAAAATGGGCATTCAAAATCAGTGAAGGTCACAACCGTCACTAATGCATCGTCAGCCTTTGCTCCACGTGTGGGGGCTCCAGCGATATCGACGTTTTCCACCAAAGCCTCGGCCTCGGGCTCTGGCATTTCTTCGACAGCCTCGACAGGCAGCGGGGCCTCGTAGTTCAAAGCCACCGTTCGCCAGTACATGTCGTTTTTATCCACACCGGCTTCACGCAAACGCTCCACGAGTTCACGTTGTTCGTTGATCAGGTCTTGGAGGTCTTCTTTGTTCGAAAAACCCTCGACGCGCACGCCGTTGACGAACATCGACGGGGTGCCGGTCACGCCAAGCAATCGCCCGAGGTCAACGTCGGCCTGAATCAGGGCGATTTGAGCTTCGGTGCCAAATTCTTCGGTGAACTTTGTGGTGTCTAGCCCAAGATCTTCTGCAAATTTCTTCAGTTTGGGTGGGTCGATATCTTTTTGCCCGGCATAAGCGAGGTCGACGTATTCCCAGAACTTACCCTGCGAACCGGCCGTGATCGCGCCGATCGACATGGGGATTGCGGCACGATGCATCGGGAGTGGGAAGTGTTTGAAGACGACTCGCAAGTCGTCGTTTTCTTCCATCACTTCCTTGATGACCAAATGAGCCTGCGCACAATAAGGACACTCGAGATCCGTGAACATCACCAGCGTGACGACGGCATCTTCAGGTCCAAGGCGAGGGGAATCACCCAGCGGCACTGGATTATAGGATTCGTCGCCAGAGCGCTCGGCCTTTTGGGCTTCCGAGTTGTAGACCGCCAAATCCGCAGATTGCGGGGACGCACACATCGTAATGAGGTTGAGCGTGTCAGCCGAGGTGCAGTTGACCTTTTGGGCCGCATCGCTCGTACATCCCACAACAAAAAGAAGGGCCGTCAACCAGGCAAGGTGTTTCATGCAAAGACCAATCGAGGGAGTCCAAAGAGGACAAATATCGTAAGAAAAAGGTAGCTCACACGCAGGTAAGACAACCAGGTCTTCATACGTGTCAGGCGTGCATACAAATCGCGTTCGAGCTCAACACTGGGGGTGCAGCGAGGCACGTTTGCTCGGGGTACCATCAAGATCGCAAGAATAACCGGAACGGGGAGCCAAAAAACGATCGTTTCATTTTTGGTGAGCACGCCCACAACGCCAATAATCAGGCTGATGCTGAATAGAAGACCAGACATCGCAGACTGAATCAGTGTGCGACGATACTGCTTTTGCCATATGTCCATGAAACTACAAAATGGGGGTAACGGCTCAATCCTCGTCTTGGACGAATTCCTCAATTTCTTCAAAATCCTCAGCGTCTTCGCCAAGGATCGCGCGACTCCAACTCACCACACCACCGATGATGCCGATGGCGATGTA
>JBFFMO010000413.1:0-4760 GCA_041554035.1 Allomicrovenator sp.
CGATGGATCAGGTGGAAACGCCGCCGCCTGCGATGAGTCCAGAAGTTCCCGTCGATATCGTGCGTTTGGTCGCGTGGATGCTTCAGAAGGCGCCCGCGGATCGACCACAATCGGCGAATCAGGTGTCGGAGGTGCTGCGCAAGCATGTACCTGCCGCCACATCTGTATCGAAAACTTCGGTCGCGGCTCCTCCGGTCGCGGCTGCTGTCGCGGCTCCTCCGGTCGCGGCTCCTCCGGTCACGGAGCTCCCGGTCGCGGTTCAGCGCTCCAATCGAGTGCCCGTTTTCGTGATGGTACTGGCCGTTGGTCTGCTCGCAGTGTTGGTTATTATTTGGTTGCTTCGATGAATGGTTATGTTCAGATCGCGGTGGATGTGCCGATTTTCTCGGCGCTCACCTACAAAGTTCCGTCCAGTTTGCGGGGAATCGTCGAAGTCGGGCAGTTGGTGCAGGTACCGTTCAGGAATCGCGCCAAGACTGGGCTGGTGGTGGGCATGGTCGACGAGGCCCCCACGGACTTCAAAGGCAAGATTCGCGATATCCTAGATGTCGTCGATCGTCAGCCACTGCTGGGCGAAGCGGGCCTGAAGTTCCTCAACTTTGTCGCCGACTATTATTTCACCCCTCTGGGTGAAGTGGTCCGATTGGCGATTCCGGCCGCGATTCGCATCGAAGGCATCAAGCACTACCAACGTCGCACGGAATCAACCCCTGGGGAGTCTTTAGAACCGCCACTTCTGGCAGCATTAGAGAAATGCGCTGAGACGCCCGTGTCGGTGCATAAGCTCAAAGAAGAGTTTGGGCAGACGTTCCTGCAATTGGGTGAGTTGGAGCGCTTGGGTTTGGTCGAGGTGACCTACACCGACGACACCGATGTAGTCGCCAAGACCGAGGTTTTCGCCCGGCTTTTGGAGGTCCCAGAAGGGAAAAAGCTGGGCAAGCGCCAGGCCGAGTTGGTGCAGGCGCTACGTGCGGTCGACACGATCGCCTGGAGCGAGCTTCGGGAAACCACAGGCGCGCCCTTATCGGCGCTCCGGGCGCTTGCGGAGGCCGGAATTGCCGACATGTGGGAGCAAGAGGTCTATCGCGACCCTTTCACCAATATCGTGGCCAAAGAACCGATCGCCGAGCCGTTGACGCCTGCTCAATCCGAAGTCGCGGCGGCACTGGCGCTGGCGTTGGAGGCGGGAACGTTCAAAGGAGTTCTGCTTCATGGCGTGACAGGAAGCGGAAAAACACGCGTCTACGTCGACGTGATTCAACGCGCGCTCGCAAAGAAACAGACGGCGCTCGTCTTATTGCCTGAAATCGCGCTCACGCCGCAGTTCGTGTCGGTTTTTCGCGGGTATTTTGGTGACGACGTTGCGGTGCTTCACAGCGGATTGACGGCGGGGCAACGATTCGACCAATGGCGCAAGATTCAGCGTGGTGAGGTCCGGATCGTGGTCGGGGCGCGCTCGGCGATTTTTGCCCCGATCGCCGACCTGGGCGTGATTGTGGTCGACGAAGAGCACGACCCCTCGTTCAAGCAGGAAGATGGCCCCCGATACAACGCACGCGATCTCGCGCTGATGCGCGGAAAGCTTGAGAGTGCGCTCGTGATCTTGGGCAGCGCAACACCGAGCCTGGAGACCTATCAACATGCGATCGAGGGGCGGCTTGAACTGTTGAAATTGCCCGAGCGTGTTTTGGACCGGCCACTTCCAAGCGTTGAGATCGTCGACATGAGGCGCCGTGAGGACCTTGTCGCTCAAGTGCTTTCCCCCGAATTGGTCGATTCGATGGCGGCGGGATTTCGGCAGGAGCGACAAACGATCGTCTTCTTGAATCGCCGCGGATTCTCACCCTGCGTGATTTGCGACGAGTGTGGGCATCGTTTTAAGTGCCCTCATTGCGACGTGTCGCTGACCTACCATCGGCGCAAGGAAGCCCTTCGTTGCCATCATTGCGATTATTCGTTGCGCCTGCCCGAAGTGTGTCCTGAGTGCGCAGCCCAGGGCATTGGCCCCCACGGCGTTGGAACAGAACAACTTGAGGAGATCCTCCAGACCGAATTTCCCGAGATCAAGGTCTCGCGTTTGGACAGAGACACGGGCAGTGGGGCGGGTCTGCAGCGAATTTTGAACCAATTTGCGGCCGGGCAGGCGGACGTTCTGGTCGGAACTCAGATGGTCACAAAAGGCCACGACTTCCCGGGCGTCACCACCGTGGGCGTGGTTGCAGCCGATCAGAGCCTGAATTTTCCGGACTTCCGCAGCGCGGAGCGAACATTTCAGTTGTTGACGCAAGTCGCGGGCAGGGCAGGGCGAGGCGACGATCCAGGACACGTCTATATCCAATCCTATATTCCTGACCACTACTCCCTTATTTGTGCCCTGAGGCACGATTATCTGGATTTTGCTGAACGGGAGTTGGCGCTTCGTAAGATCATGAAATATCCACCGTTCACCCATGTGATTGCGATCAAATTCGAAGCAGCGAGTGATGGGGCCGTGATTCAGGCTGCCGGAGATTATTCAGGTTCTGCGCGTCGACGCGTTCGCCATGAACGCGGTTTTGAGCAGGTTGTGATGGTCGGTCCTGCCCTTGCGCCGATCGAGCGCCTGCGCGGGAAGACCCGTTACCAACTCATGTTTCGCGCTGAAGACCGTTCGCTTGTGCGCCGACTGGTGCATTGGGTTCTTCACGATCAGGGATATTTTGAGCCGGGCGGCCGGCATGCTGGCGTGCGAATTAACGTCGACGTCGACCCCCAGAACCTGCTCTAGCAAGGAGAATTGGCGGGCACGACTCACCATTGCACTCCTTACTTCGTCGAATAATGAATAGGTTTCTGATACGATTCGTCTGAACGATTAACCGTAACCCGAGCTTTCAATGAAAAAACCCACACTAGCGCTCCTGATAGCTCTCCTTGGGTTGACTTGGTCTGGCGTCGTGACCGGCGCAAGCCGCGACGCCGACGGCAGTCGAATGCAGGCACGTGAACAGAAGCTGGGCACTTCGGTCAAAGACAGACTCTCGCCGCCCAACGATACGGTCGATTGGCGCTATGTTCGGGTGACCGGTTCCCACGAATTGGATATTCGGCTTGTCGGTAAACCCGCTGATAAGTCGCTGCGAGTTCAGGTGACCAACGCGGTCGGAAAACCGATCATGGAAGGCGCCACCAAGAACGGACAACTTTCGTTGTCCAGAAAGGTCGACCCCGGCTTGTATTACGTGGCCGTCAGTGCGAATGGGTTGGCCGAATATACGATCACCATCAAATAGTCGAAGAGGCATCGCTGTGAAGTTTCGGTCCACCTGGATCTGCCTTGCGATTTGTGTTCTTGCAGCATGCGAGAGCCCTGACGTTCGAGGTTACGACGGCACCAAAGCTGGTTGGCTCGAGGGCGATTTGTTTTCGAATCCGAGCCCAGTATGGAGCGTCGATGTGGGCGGCCGACTGCTGGGCACGCCTGCGCGCGCCAAGAATATTTTTGTGTCGGTCGAAGGCAACGTCGTGTGTTTGGACCGCGAAGACGGTCACGAGATTTGGCGGACAGCGGTTTCGGGTTTGTCTTCCGGGCCTGCGATTGCCGACGACCAGATCGTCGTCGGCACCCAAAATGGCACAGTGATCGCGCTTGATGGTGAGGACGGCTCGAAAGTTTGGGAAACCGAGGTGGGTGGGGCTGTTTTGGATGCGCCGACGGTGGACGACGGGATTTTTGTCTCGACCTTCCGCGGAGAGGTCGTCTTTTTGACGCCAGGAGGCGCGGTGATGTGGCGTGCGCGGACTGCCGGTCCGATCGTGGGCTCACCGTCCGTGGACAGCCATTCTGTCGCGGTGGCAAGTCGCGACGGTCACCTGTATTTGATGAACCGCGAGACTGGCCAACTTTCGTGGCAATGGGCCGCGCCAAATGGTCTGGATCAGGCACCCGCGCTCGATTCAGAAAATGTATTTCTGGGGGGTTCGGACGGCTCTTTGCACGCCTTCGAGCGCTCGTCTGGGAAGTTGAAATGGTCGACCTCGTCGCCATCTGCCGTGGTGTCCACTCCCGTGGTGTTGCGTACTCATGTGGTTTATTCGGTCGCGACCGGACAGACCTACGCTGTGGATCGATCCGCAGGACGCCTGGCATGGACGCACGAGTCAAAAGAGGGAGTCTGGGATGGTCCAGTTGGCCGCGGGCCCATCGTGGTTCTGGGGACGGACGCTGGCGTGGTGCGTGCGATCGATATCGAATCGGGGAAAAGTGCCTGGGAGTTCAAGACCGACGGTTCCATCATGCGGCAGCCGCTGTTCACCAAGGACACGATCTACGTGGGTACCGAACAGGGTCAGGTCGTTGCGTTAGGTCGCGGCACGCCTTGAGCTGCCAATCCCTGATTGATGCGCTGCACTAGACGTGGTCCCTCGTAAATAAAACCAGTCCAGATTTGTACAAGGTTGGCACCGGCGCTCAAGGTCTCCCGCGCGTCATCTGCGTTGAAAATTCCACCCACGCCAATGATCGATAAATCCGTATTCGCACGAATCAGTCGAATCACCTCGGTGCGACGTGCAGCGACAGGCGCACCGCTCACGCCGCCCGCCCCAAACCCTTCGATGTCTGGAGTGAGCAAACCAGCGCGCGAAATCGTGGTGTTCGTGGCGATGATTCCAGACAACGATGCTTTTTCAACGACCTCAACGACCTCGAAAAAGCTGGACAAGAGTTCGACCAGGTACTCTCGTTTAAACGAAATTAACGACTTCCAATCGCGACCGCA
>JBFFMO010000414.1:0-4758 GCA_041554035.1 Allomicrovenator sp.
AAAACTGCGACGCCAAATGCGTTCACGGCGACCCCAGCGAGGATCGAAGCCTTGAAAACCCAGCCAATCGGACGCCGTCCCAGCGCCAGCAGCAGCACAAGATAGACAGTGTAGTCCAACGAGAACCTGTAGCCGAACTGTTCATAGCCGGTATTTTGGTAGAAGAAGTGCGGGATCGCAGTCAAGAGCACGACGAACCATAAGAGGCGATGCCAGAAAGTCTCATCGGCATTGCGGCGCGCCAGTGGGCGAAACAAGTAGATGAAAGCAGGAGTCGTCAGGAAAAGACTCATTCCATGTTTTGAAATCAGCACGAAAGGCGAGTGCGGGATAAAACGTGGCAATAGAGTGAAGGCTGCGGTCAGATTCTTAGACAAGAATACCGGGTCAAAGAGCCCAAATTTCTGCACACGTTGCAAACCGCCACCGGCCAAATACGTATGCCCGAATTCGCTAAGCGACTCGAAGCGCATGCTGTTTTGCGTCAGCAATAACAATCCAACGATCAAGCACGGCGTGCTGAACAAGACCGCCTCCTTCAACGCATCCCGCCACCCTTCACGACGAAATTGACCGTTGGGGAAGAGCAAAATCACGTAGAAGAATGACGCCGTAAATAGGAGCGGAGTCCGCGTGGAAAACGCGAAAGCCATAAAGAGCCCGGCGAGCAGCGATTGGCGTCGCAAAGTGAATAGTACGTAACCCAGTGTAAAGGTCACGCCCATCACCAGGGCCGTAAACCAAACCTGACCCAGGGTGGCGCACCAAAAATGCACCGTGCCAAATCCAAAAAGCAGGGTCAGCCACAGGTTCTCGCGCCGAGTCCGTGAGCCAAGTCCCATCGCCGAAAAATGCATCAGGACCAAAAACATCAACATCACGTTCAGCGACGCAAACACGATCGTGAACAAGACGTCATTCACCTGATAACCCCAGATGGCCGCGAGCGGCATCATGAGCACCGAGGGAGCCGGTGGGAACGACATGAAATAACGCTGCTGACGTTGGCTGGCGGCGAGCGTCCTGGCGTCGAGTACGACCTCTTGCCCGTTCAGGAGTCGGAAGCGTCCGCTGCCCTGGCGTTCCAGCCAGATGCCTCGAAACACTTCTCCCGACTTCAGGGTCAGCTCCCAATACGAGGCCCAATCGTTTCGATGAGGTGGATTGCGGTCGAGCTCAAAAGCGACTTTTCCGACCCGCCGCGCTTGAGCGGCCTCCGAACCCAGGGTTGCCGCCAGCATCGAATTGTAGGTGTTGGCCAAATACGCGAAGTGGGGGTCGGTCGACGGCCCTTTCAGACGGTCTCCCGCGCCAATCGCGAACACGACGAGCGACATCACGAAGATCGCGATGGGGTACCGCAATCGTGACATCAGCGTGTCGACCTTTGGCTCTTGGTTTTCCATGGCGTTAAAACAGCACGAGCCCGACCTTGGTCGAGCTCGTGGCGTGTCAGCTAAGGGCTGAAATTAGAACTTATACGTGGCGTTCAGGAGCGAGAACATGCTGTTCTGGCTGCCGCTGAGCACTGCAGGACCGTCGGTCACGAACGGAGTCGTAAGCGTTCCGTTGAGCTCGAAGTTGCCAAGCTTGAATCCAACACCAACGCTCCACATGAACTCGTAGAAGTTCGAGCTTTCCGAGATATTTGGCGTGTTGTCGTCGTCGAATTCACGATCTTGGAACGCGAAATAATAACGCGATGTCAGACCGGTGCGGAATGCCATCCAGTCCGTAAGCCAATGCTCAAGAGCAAGCTTGAAGCCCGGAAGCATCAACGACGTGGTCGAGTATTTCTCGTCACCCGAGTTGAAGTCGTAGCTCGACGAACCAAATCCAAGGGTTCCGTAAGCAGCGATCGTCGTGTCGTCAGGAAGCGAGTAAACAGGACCGGCACCCACTTCAATGAAGAAGTTCGAGGCCGAAACCGAAAGGCTGTCCGCAGTCGTCGTCGAATTCGGAAGTGTTCCAAACTCATTGGTCACGCTTGAAGAGTTGACGTGAATCAGACCCAGCACACCGAGTTTGATCTGGTCCTGAAGCGGGATCATCGCGCGGCCCGAAAGCGAGAACGATGGAGCCAACGAACCGCTGTCTGCATAGTTCGGCGAGTTCTGGTCGGTCACAAAATCGTTGCTAAGGAACGCCAGACCGAGCTCAAGGTTCAAGTCGAGGTCGAACGACGAGCGAAGGCTGTAGCCCAACACAAGGTCGATCACAGTCGTGTTCCACGAAACCGTCGAATCGCTTCCTGTCGTCACAACGTTGGTCTTGCGACCGTGCTGTCCGATCGACAAACGTGCACCCATCGAGTGTGCAGGAGCGAGCTTGAATCCCAAAAGGATATCAGCAAGCTGAAGCGGCTCTGCGACAGAAATGGGGCCGGCACCGCTTGGATCGCCAGCAGGCTGATTCTGTTGGTCACCACCCGAGATCGGACCGTTGAAGCCCATGTATCCCCAAGCTTGGAGACGACCTGGGCCGTAAAGCTGGACGTCGCCGCCGCCAAGGAATGCGTTGGGGGTCGCGCCGTACTGGTCTTCACGATGCGTCGAAATACCGAACGCGAAGTTTTCCTGACCAAAAAGCAACAAACCAGCGCCGCCCATCGAGTTGGCGCCGTCGTTGAGGCCCGCAGCGGACTCTTCCGTGTTACCAAGGCCGAGCACAGTGCCGCCTGGGTAATAGTCGAAGCTCACCAAATTGCGGTGATCGAGCGTAAGTTGAGGGTAGATGTAAACATCGTCTTGATCGGTGATCAGCAGGTTTCCTGCCAAGCTCGAGCGACGATCAGCGTATGCGTTCAACGCGACCGTGGTCGTAAGCAATCCAGTCAAAGACGCAGCAAAAAACCGACTCCATTTTCCATTCATATTTCCTCCATCCTATTCAATAAATCCAACCATTTCGGGTTGTCGGCCCAAGTCTTACGCGCGTGGTCATACAACAACACCAAAGACCGTGCAATCAAAATGGAGGCGGCGCCAAGCCTGTTCCTGCCCGACCAAGAAAAAAGAAAAGCCCGGTTCTGGAACCGAGCTTTTCTGTGGGAATTCCCAAAAATATCATTGCGAAGCTGCAGGTGCCTCTGGTTCGCCTTCTGCTGGCTCTTCTTCGGCCGCGGCAGCAGGCTTTTCCTCAGCAGGAGCTTCGGTTGGTTTATCAGTCGATGGTTGCTCACCAGCCGCTTCGGCTGGAGCTTCAGTGGTTGCTTCTTCCTTCTTCTCGCATGCGACCGCAAAGGTCAGTGAGATGAGGCCGAGCACCACCAATAATTTTGTGATTGCTTTCATGTGCCCAGATACTCCGTGTAGTTAAACAACGTTCCGACCGCACTTTATGAGACCCCAAAAGGATCGTCAACATTATCAAGGATTGTGCCTGAGCATCAGCATCCCACGCCGAGCATCAGCGCGCTCGACCTCAAGCTCAACCTGGGCTCCAAGCGAAGGTGGTTTTCGTAACCTGACCAGCGCGCGATACCCGTAATCTGTGAGCATGACGAGCGTTCGCCCATCTTGAGCGAGATCGACGACGATCGCCGTGAGTTTCTGGCCTGGCTCAATTTGAGACAGCAACCACGTCATCCAATACTCTTGCGCCTCACGCTCGATTTGCTGGGCCTCATAGCTGGCGCGCTCGACGTCAGCCACGATTTGATAGAGTTGCTCGGTGTCGTAGGGCACCGCCGTGCCGGCAAGAAAAGCCTTGATCTGACGTTGAATCACGAGATCGGTATAACGCCGAATCGGGCTCGATGCCTGAACATAGTAGGTCAGGCCCAGGCCAAAATGCAGCCCAGGATGAAGCGAAACCTCAGCACGTTTCATCCGCCGTAACACGGCAAATTCCCGCGCCACGCCCTCCGGAATTTCGGTGAGCTCCGCCCCACTCAACATTTGGTCAGGGGCCTCCTGCACCCGATACACGGCGGGAATATCGTTTTGGTGGAGGAATCGCGCCGCCAGTTCATTCGACCAGACCATCAACTCGGTCACCATCGTGCGGGAACCGCTTTCACCCAGAATCGCCAAGCGGCCCGTGGGTTCGCCGTCCTCCATCGTGATCTTGAGCCTCGGCTCTGGCATATCGATTTGCACGGCACCGGCTGCCAAGCGGTCGATGAGGCGTTCCTCGGCGAACCACATCAACGTGCCAAGGATTTCGGCGACATGTTCTCTGGAGTCGTTTTCGAGCAATCGATCGGCCTGATCGTAGCTCAGGCGACGGTCGACCTTCACGATGGACTGAACAATTCGCCAGGACAAAACCTGCAACGCCTCATCCACCACGACATGGGTCGTGATCGCGGGGCGTGTCTTCCCCTGGACCAAAGAAAACGCGCCTTCGCTTAAAATCGGCGGCAACATCGGAACAACGCACTCCGGCGAATAGATACTTGTTCCGCGGGACCTCGCCGCGCGGTCAAGGGCAGACCCGATCTTGATTTGGGCGGAGGGGTCAGCGATGTGAATCGCGAGCTCCCACCCCCCATTCATGGAAGGACGCACACTGAAGCCGTCGTCGATATCGCGTGTCTCGGCGTCATCAATCGTGAGCGTCCACCATCCTGTAAAGTCTTCCCGATCGGCTCCCGCAACCCAATTCGATTTTGCGATCACCTGCGCCTGTTCGAGCACCTGAGGGGAGAACTCAATCTGAGTATTGAAGCGATGAAAGGGCAAATTTTCGTGCACTTCCCAAAGGCGGAGCTCGACCATCAAATCAAACGCTTTGAGCGTGCCTTCTCCAGGGATT
>JBFFMO010000415.1:0-4756 GCA_041554035.1 Allomicrovenator sp.
CAGGGCTGGCGCAGAAGCCGCCGTCATAACAAATATTGGGTGGAGTGCAGTCAATATCGGCAGCACAGGTCGGGTAACAACCACCCATCCAACATGTTGAATCTGTCGGACAAACCACGTCATCGCAGACATCGGCCGTCGTAGAACAACCAGCGAAAGCCCAACACACATCTTCTGGACCACCGAAGCAGTCGAAATCGTCAGCACATCCTGGATAACAACCGCCTTCATGACACACCGTGCCTGGAGGTCCGACGGAACAACTCACATTGGCGCAAGGGTCGGTATCGTCAAAACAAAGTGGTCCAATCCCACTGTCGTAACAAATTTCGGTGCCTGCCGAACAAAGGCCTCCGGGGCAGTCCTCACGACACGTCCCGCCAAAACATGTTGCGCCCAACGGACATAAAACACCGTCGCAGGCGTCAAGCGCGCAGCGGCCCACATCTGTGATGCATTCGAAGGGTGGCAGACAATCGCCATCGTCGACGCACGTGGGGAAGCACCCTCCACCATAACAAACCTCGCCGCCCGGGCAGGTCACCCCGTCACACAGACCAAGACCGCCAGGATCGGCACACACGTCAGCATCCGGATAACATGCATCCAGTCCACAGCCGGCCATACAGGTTGTGAAACAGGACCCCAGGTAACACGCCTCAGTCGCCAAACACGTGACGCCCCCACAGAGGTCGTCCAAGGTGATGGGCGGCAAATCGAAAAATCGATCGCCGTGAAGAATCGGGAACGAGACATGAAGTGGATTATCGCGGAGCACTCGGACCCGCAGCCGCACGTTTTGCCCCAGCGGAACTCCCTGTGTGAGGGCTTTCCATTTCAAGACGTGCGAGACTCCGGTCTCCGAACTCGCGTAGTTGGGCTGCAGATCGGCGACGGCTGCGTTGACCCAACCCGTGCTGGGCCGCCAATACTGCAGCTGAATGGCCGCAGGATCGGATTCGCGGTCGTAGATCGTGATCGGCACCGCGATTTCATCATCAAGAAGCACACCCGCACCGACGCCCAGATCATCAAAGGCCTTTTCAATCGTGGTTCGCCCGCCGATCACGTTGGGCGGTGTGTTGGAGCTTCGTTGCCCCGTTGCGAGGTTCCAGGTGGGTTGGCTGCGATGGTTGTAAAAGATCTCGACATCTTCCGTACCTGGAGCCGTCCCGAAAGTATTTAGTGGAAGAACGACGAGATCCAGATCACCGTCGTGGTCCAAGTCACCCGCCAGAAGTTTTCGAACGAGAGTCGGCGTAGGCACCTGCCAGATTTCGACGAAATCAAAACCGCCCATATTTTGGTAGTAGCGGAGTCCAGTGCCCGTGCCCGAAGCACTTTTGCTACCAAAAACAAGATCGGGCAAACCATCACCGCTGAAATCCGCGGCCACCACTGATGATGTGCTGTCTCCCACCGTTGAAGTAGGGGTTGACCACGCAAGATCAAAGCCGACGGTCGGATATTTATTTTTATGGACCGTGTTCACGCCAAATTCGTTCGCGAGAACCGCGTCAAGGTCGCCGTCTCCATCAAAATCCGCCAACGCGACGTCGCTCTGCCCTTTCGGTGCCCCTACCAAGTAGTTGTTTGAGAACGATGCCGTACCCGTATTCAGCAAGAATGCCGGTTCCACTGTGGAAAGCAGTGGGACACCCACCAAGACATCGATCGAGCCATCATTATTGATATCGCCTAGCGCAACACTTGTTGCACTCAGCAACGATGCTCCAGTCCAAAGAGGAGTGGTGAACGGAAGTGTAGCCGGAGCCCCAAATCCTCCAAGACCATCGCCTTTGTAAATCTGGTTCACGAGGCCGGTGACCCCATAGAAGAGGTCCGGAATGCCATCATTATCGAAATCGGCGACTTCCAGGGCGGTCCGGTTGTCGGCCGTCACGGGAAGGTCGATGGCGGTGTCAAAACTCCCATCGACTTTCTGCAATCGCAACACAGGCGTGATCAACGTGCCAACCCTGTCAAAAATGCGATCGAGGCGACCGTCTCGATTTACGTCGACCGCGATGACATCGCGGATGTTATTGGCGGGAGCCTCCGCGGTCCCTGTTCCAGTCAAAGCTCCATTGGCGTTGAAGAACGCCTTGCTTGCGCTGACTTTCGTGGTGTTTTGCCCAGCGGCCACCAGAAGGTCCAAAAGTCCATCGTCATTCAAATCAGCAAGTACCCCCCCGGCAACGCGCATCGTTGTGGCCGGAATCACCATGGAACTCGTGAACGGACTAGGGCCCGCTCGGTAGGGCTGCAACACGGTGTTCAGCCCGATACGCGCGGCAACAACCAAATCCGGTTGAATATCTTCGCTGATATCGCCGCAGGCGATCAATGCTCTGGTCGTACCGACCGGGAGAGGCCATGAATCAATAGCCCCGGCCGGTGAGTATGCCTTGACCACCGAATTGGCGACATCGACGACGATCGCGTCATTTTGACCGTCCGCTACAAAGTCACACACGACCAGCGCATCGTTTTCGGCAAAGGGTGAAATTCCCTGTGAAAAAAGGCTCGCCCCAGACCTAACATACGCCGCGGATCCGACGACGCTGCCGCTCCATCCCAAAATGAGGTCCAGATAACCATTCGAGGGAAAATCCGCAATCGCCATCCCGGTGTATTTCGTTCCAGCGAATAAGGTCGGGAAGTTCACACTGCTCGGATAACGCCAGGCCGATGATTGGAAGCCATGATAAAGGCGACCATTGGTTCCATTGCTCACGGCGAGGTCGATCTTTTCATCGGAATCCACGTCTCCAAAAACAAGGCTCGGACTTGGTCCCACGGCCCCGCCCGTCCAACGGGGTGACGCCGAGAAGGTACAACTCCCCTGACCTGAATAGATCATGGGAGCGCCATTTGCCTGCACCACCGCAAGGTCAAGATGTCCGTCGTTGTCCACATCAGCCATGGCCATCGAGACAATCGCCCCAACGCCTGGAATCGTCTTGGCACTCCCTGAAAACAAAAACCCGCCGTCGTTCTTGAAATGCCGAATCGCCGCGCTGCCCATCAGATCAGTGCCGATGAACAGGTCGGGATCACCGTCTTCATCGCAGTCCCCGATCGCCAAAGAAAATGCAGCGTTTTTTGTGGGGGACGCGAAGGCACCGGTGAAGGTATCGCCCGTGCCTTTCTTGAGAATACTGACCGACGGCTTCGTGCCTGAGGTGTCTTCAGAGGTGACGACGACATCAAGTTGACCATCCCCATCAAAATCCGCCATTTTCAAGTCGGATACATGAAACGATAGCGTGGCTAACCCTGTCGCGGGAACACACGCCCCCATCACGCAAGCTTCGAAAGCATTGCACTCCGCCCCAACCGTGCAGGATGCCGACACCATCGCCGTGGGCGTCGTGTTCGCGAACATAAACAGCTTCCCGGTGGCTTCGAGCGCGAGGACCGCCGGGTGACTTCCCGTAATCTTGACGGTTGTAATCTTCTTGAAACCGCCCGGATGCCCTGATTGCAGCATGCCGATAAAAGGTAATCCGACCAAAAAATTGCTGGGGTCGATGTACTCAAACCCGCTGTAGGACGCCTGTACTCGCAGAATTTCGTCCTGACCGTCGCCATCCAAATCTGCCACGGCGGCATCAAGAATTGACGTGGATGACGATTCTGCTGTGAACGCGAACGGAACACTTCCCGAAAAAAGACCATCAGGATCAAAACCCAAATTTGCGCCGGTAGCGACATAGACCCCCTCTACGGGACCGTTGACCGGTAGTGCACGTGTCCCATCGAAGGTTTCAGTTGTGAAGGAGGCATTATCAACAAAATTTGAGCCGTCATATTCATATACGACGGGCCCATAAAACATTCCTCCGCGCAGCATCAAGACCTCTGGGAATGCATCCATGTCCGTGTTCCCGACCAGAATATCCCGCACGTCAAAAGTTCCAGTCACCCCTGTCAGCGCAAATGAATTCAACACCGGCGGGGTGCCGGCGCCTGGGTTTCCAAAAATCGCAAAACCCTTTGGAAACGCTCCCGCCACGAAGATTTGGGCCCATTGACCGGCACTAACCCGCCCAAGACGGCAAGTGGTCGGAATTACGGTGCTAAGATTCCTGACGGCGAGTGGCGGAGCCCATGTGCCCCCTGGTACCGCAGCGCGCACCACAATTTGCCAGTCAGTCCCGTTGTACTCCCCGGTCACAACTTCGTCTCCTGGGACACCGTCCCAATCGCCTACCGCCATGCAGGAGATATTATTCGCACCAAGAGGGCCGACACTCCCTTTTTCGCTCCAGTCCGTTCCACCCCATTCATACCATTTCAGCGTGCCGTCGTTGGTGGCAACAACCATCTCTTCGTCGCCACCCGGAACCAGGTTGCCGGCACCAACCCGTTCGACCGCAGTTGCGCTTAACGGACCCGGTATGAAGCCGGGATCGAACGAGATTTGGGCTTGGGCGGAGGCCGACCAGAGCACAGCAAAAGCAAGACCGATGACGAATTGACGAAACATATGGGATCCGGATGGTGTTGCCGTCCAATATCCCGAAATGTGACCGTCATTTCAATGACGGAATTCACTAAAGCCCATAACCATTTGGACTCTGGCCTTTTTTTTGGTCTGACACCTTTAGCTCTTGCGGCGTCTCACCAGCCCCAGTCCCAGAAGTAGGAGCCAAGACGCATCCATGGCCCCACCCGTTGCCGAACAACCACCGTCGGATTCAGCCTCGACATCGGCTTGTGCTGGGGTGGATGCAGGCATCACCGACATATC